>JAXHTT010000071.1:0-18339 GCA_034190055.1 Pseudomonadota bacterium
GTTTCGGTGGCGAAGAGTTCTTAGTTATTCTGCCTTATAACGACCGACATGGTACTAAGCTTGTGGCAAATCAATTAGTAGAGGCAGTGGCTAAGGCGAGAATTCCCCACGGTAAAGGTATTGAAAACCGGGTTTCTATCAGCGCGGGCTTTGCAGTTTGGAAAGCAATAGAAGTCGCTCAAGACAACTTTACGGCCCTTATTGAAGATGCAGACGTGTCGTTGTTTGAAGCTAAGGAATCAGGCCGAAATCAAGCTAAAGGTTAAAGCTTATTACGGCCATATACTATCCTATTGTTTAATGTCGTAGTTATCGATAGCGCGCTATTATCATATCTTATGACGTACTATTCTCGAAATTTGTAGTGGCTGCGGATAGTACCCCTTTGGTACACGTTTGAGGCTTAGGTAAAGAGCAATGGTTTATTTCGACGAGCTATCGGGTTTGAATGTGAAACTGGAAGAGCGGTTAAAATTTTCGCTTACCCAGTTGTTGCAGCGTGGTTGTGACACTCTTGGGATATTCCAAGCACTGCTTTTGCACCTTGAAGAGGACACCGTCAACATACTTGTTAAAGCCTCATCTGCTTATCCCCCCAGTTTTAAATCTATCCCTTCATTTGCAAACTGCTCTACGATAGATAATTGTTTTCCGGTAAGTAATGCTAAGTGTTCTTTGGCATTTAAGCAGTGGTTTACAACTTATTTTAGCGCAGAAAAATATATCAGAGGTAAAGTCCATAAGCTTGACGGTGGATACGTCTGTTTAGTGTTCATCAATGCATGCCCTGACCAGTCAAGCAACTTGGATAAAGTGGCATTGCTCGATGAGTGGTTGTCCGTTACCTTAGACAAGTTTCACATTGAAAAAGCAGAATCAACGCAAAATACGCTGTATGAAAAGCTGCAAAATGTTGCGAGTATTGGTACATGGGAAGTTGACCTCACTACCAACGAGTTAACCTGGTCATCTCAAACTCGCCTAATACACGAGGTGGACGATAGCTACACGCCTACACTAGATACGGCAATAGCCTTCTACAAAGAAGGGTTCGATAGAAATGAGATCAGCCGTATCGTTTCTCACACTATTGAGACCGGTGAGCCATGGAGCGCAACACTTGAGCTTATTACTGCAAAAGGTAATTCAGTGTGGATAGAAACCCACGGTATGGCCGAGATGAAGCATGGTAAGTGCATTCGCTTGTTCGGAACGTGTCAAAACGTGAATAAATCAGTTCAACTTAGGTTGGAATTGGATGAGCGACGCAAAGAGGCAGAAGCCGCATCGAAAGAGCGGGGAATGTTGCTTTCAAGAATTAGCCACGAGCTGAAAACCCCCTTAAATGGCATCACTGGCATGCTTCAAGCGATAAAGTTTGAAACGAAAGACAATGTAAGAATAAGGAAGGCTGACGTTGCGTTGCACAGCGCAGATCGTTTGTTATCACTTATCAATGATGTGCTTGATTATACCTCAATTATTAACGGGGAATTTAGTCTCAAGCACAGCGATTTTTGCGTTCGCTCTTTGTGCGAAGACATTGTCGATGTGTTTAAAACTAAATGTGCCGAGAAAGGGGTAAGACTTTACGCTGTGCTGTCTTTCGACGAAAAGACCTACGTACATGGCGATGCAGCTAGAATAAGTCAGGTAATAACCAACTTACTATCGAACGCAGTAAAATTCACCGCCAAAGGCTATATCTCTGTACAGGTTACGCTGAAGCATCAAGGCGAGGTTCCCATTCTACTTGCTTCAGTTGAAGACACCGGCGTAGGCATGAGCGACGATATCTTGTCACGGATTTTCAGACCGTTTCAGAATGATACTAACAGTTCATCAGAAGAGCTAAACGGCAATGGGTTAGGTCTTTCTATCGTCAAGCAACTTATTGAGAAGATGGGAGGCGAGCTTGAAGTTCGCTCTACTGTGGGTAAAGGAACCTGTTTTGACGTGGCTATTTCCATTGAAATGGCGTCATTAAATGAAAAAGTCACTGGCGATGTGGAATTGTCCTCTGAGCTTTTAAGTGTACCTTTAAACATATTAGTAGTGGACGATAACGATATAAACCGCCTGGTTTTAGGTTCTATGCTTGAAAAGTTCAATTATATACCCGATGAAGCGGAAAACGGAGAAGTCGCAGTACAAATGGCAAGAGCCAAAAAGTACGATATCATTTTCATGGACTGTGCTATGCCGGTATTAGATGGCGTAAGTGCAACGAAAATAATACTGCAAGAAAACTTAATGCCTAAACATGGCCGAATTATTGCGGTTACCGCCAACACGACATCCGAAGATAAAGCTAGCTGCAGCGAAGCAGGCATGCAGGACTTTCTGGCAAAGCCCGTTGTGCAAAATGATGTGACTACTCAGCTTAAATTAGCGCTAGATGCGAAATCTGTAACAGTTTAAAGGCTTTGCACTTTAATTTAAGTGTAAAGCCCAGCGTTGACTAGAGCTTCAAATACTGCCAAAAATACATGTAACGACAGTAACAGGTAAGTTTTGCTTTGAGCGCAAAATAATTATCGTTGTTTTGCTTTCATTTTACGACAGGGGGCGTCTCTTTTACTGAATCCCAGTTTTCAGTTATGTAGTCAACAACGCGAGCGCCCACGTTATACGCTGCTTCAATTGCGGCATTCATTGCCGCGTAACCTTCCCCTGAACTTTCAAGCTTCAAATTTTCTGATGCACTTAGCGAGGGTGGCTGCATAGTAAAGTTGCTCGCGGTTCTTAAAATCATTATGCGGTTTTTATCTACCAAGCCAGCATTATCCAAATAGGTCAAACTTTGAAGCGTAGCCGAGTCTTCCATGCCCGACGTCACGAAGTTACCCTTGTTTTTTGTCCAATATGCAACCCAATCATTCGCCCATGTATTAAGCTTTTCTCCGTGCCAAAAGGTAGAAGCAGATAAATGGGCACCCATAGACACATTGGGCAGTGCCTTTGCATTAGGCAAGTGAGTGTATTTTGCCCGTAGCGCATCCATTGCATCATTATTTAAAAGCTTGGTGTCTTTGGTCAATGAATAGGCCCATTTGGCCAAAGGAAGGTTGAGCGCGTAAACCTCGCCGTTCGGACTATTATTCATATCCACTGATTCGGCATTGTCATAAGGTGCGTGGGTGAAAAGCGGGAAGTAACCTGTGGCCCACGTTGCAGGGATTTCTCTTGCATCAATTTGATGTGCTAGATCACCATCTACAACGTAATCGGTCCAGATAGCGCTGCCAATAGTATTATCGGCAGGGTCGACGCCTGCAATACCCGCTACAAGCCAATAGGCCTTTGATAAATCAAAACGAGGGTCGAGCCCTAAGGCCATTATTGCCGCCGAAGCACGCGCAATACCCATACCTGTAACTATGCCAATAACGCCTGTTTCTGGGTTTGCATAAATGTCGTGAAAGCCGTGGGGCAGTGGGTATTTCGTTGTAAGTTTTTGACGGGCTTTCCACAATTGAAATTCGCCCGGTGCGTCACCTTCGTCATCACCAATTTCGAACATACTCACCACAACAACCTTCACTTCCAGAGGTGGTTTTTCTTCACTAGCGTGTGCATTTACTGAGAGTGTGCCTATTACAACGCCTTTGAACATCGCCAGTGCAAATGATTTGCTTAAAGCAGATTTCCTGCTGTGTTTAGCAATACGCAAAAGTGCGTGCTGTGCAAAGTGCAGAATGAGAAGGGCTAAAGACATAAGATACTCCTAAAAAAAGAGCCCAGGTTTAGAAAACTGAGCTCTTAGTTTAACGTGATTTAAGTGAATGATGCCGTTGACCTTCAACGTTTGATAGAAAGCGTGACATCATTCACAGGCTAAGCATACTTAGAATGAGTAAGTAACTTTAGCATTAAAGTGACGCGGTAGTTCAGGAAGAACGATTTGGCTACCGAATAGATCAGGGAAGTTAGAACGGAAATAACGTTCATCAGTTAGGTTCTTAACGGTTAAGTTAAATGACCAGTCTTCAGCCTGATAAGATAAGCCAGCATTTACAAGCGTGTAAGACGGTAGCGTTACAGCAGCAGAGAAACCTGATGCAACTTCCTCCACATCTACAACACTAACGTTAGCCGCATAACCATTTTGGAAATCGTAAGTTGCTGTTAGCGTATAAATGTTTTCCGGAATACCCGCTTTACGTCCATCAGTATTGTTAAAGCCTTCACCGATAAGGTTAAGACCAATAACGTTACCACCGAAGACTAATGAAGGATCTTCAAGATTTACCAAGTCTTCAGCACCCAAGAAGCCAAACTGGTTACCATTTTCAAGTGCTGTAAGGTTAATTACCTTAATGTTGGTGTAACCTGCAGATACAACAAGGTTGTCGTTTACTACCCAGCGAAGTTCAAACTCTGTACCTTTGTTGTTAGTAGTGTTGTTTGTAACAGTGTTTTGCGCATTAAAATCGGTACGTTCTTGCTCAAACGATGAAAGCGCAAAGTATAGTGTGTCTTCTAATAGTGAGCCTTTGACACCAAACTCGATAAGTTCAGAAGTATCAAACGCGCTGCCGTCACCTAGTTGGCCAACACCAATCTCTGCGCCTTGACCTGCAACAAGCGTAGCTTGTTCTGCGGCGGTTACGTATGGAATAAGGCCGAACTCAAACTCGTATGAAAGGCTGGCGTTCCAAGACCAACCGTCTACCGTTTCTTCTGCGTACTCCGGTGTTTCATCGCCAGTAGCGCCCAACAGAAGGTCGGTACGTGATGTACTTTCAATATCTATCGTGTCGTAACGCAAACCTAAAACTAGGTTTAAGCCCCAGTCCCAAGTTAAGTCTGTCATCGCAGCAACACCTAAGTCCAAGTAGTTACCAACGTCATAGTTATCGAAATTCTTTCCTGAGCGGGTAGACAGTAAACGACGATCCAGTGCTGAAGATGGCATGGTTAGGTCGCGACGGTTGAAGTATTCATACGTGAAATCATCGCCGTGTTCGAAATCGGTATAACGAACAGATGGCGAAAATTGGAACTGTGCAAACAGGCCGTCGTTTTCATATTCGGTAGCGAAAATTAGCTTGTCTTCAACAACCCAGCTGTCGTGAAACTGTGAGAAACCGTAGGCATTTTCATTGATATTGTCGTATGCATCATAGAAAAGTTGGTTGCGGATTTCCCAGTTATCTGTGTAGTAAATCGTGTCGAAATACAGCGTAATGGCTTCGTTGCCTAGCTGATCATCAGGCGCTACTAATACCTGGTTACCGCTAAGCGTTGTCGTGCCTACGTTTTGTAACTGCATCAACTCTGTTGCTTCATCGTCTGTGAAGCTAGATGCTGGTACATAAAAGAAACTTTCACCAGCAATGTTTACTGCACCATATTCTTCGTGGCTAATTTGTCCGTCGCCATCAGTATCTAGCGGAAGCGCTGTACCAGTAATATAGGTGCCGTCATCAACTAATTCTTGTGTAAGGCGGTTCCAACCAGCAACTTGGTTGCCGTCGTAGTCGTGGTACATACCGCCGAATTCGAAACGAAGGTTGTCGGTGATATCAATGTTAAATGATGCTTGTAATACCGTTTGATCAGTTTGCGTATTGTCGTAATAGCTGTCTGAATTTTCTAGCTCGCCGTATATGTAGTAACCCATCTCTTTGCCCGCGACGCTAGTCGGGCCGCCAACTTCTGCGGTTAAGATGCTTTTATCCCAAGAACCAGTGGTGTATGACAACGCACCAGTCGGGGCATCTAGATACTGGCCGCCGGAAGCACGGGCAGATTTAGGGTTAAAGTTTAGGTAACCACCAATTTTAGATGGACCATATATTGGTGATGCAGGGCCACGTACGATATCGATACGGCTAGATGCACCAATAGGGGTAGGGTAGTTGCCTGGGTTATCAAGGCGCTTAACGCCACGGAAGTATGTTTCACCCGGCGTACCACGTACGTCAAGTGAGCCTGCAACACCAAAGAAAGACTGGGTGAACGTACCTGGCGCAAATGCTACTAATTCATCAATATCAGAAACGTTAAAACGCTCCATTTGCTCTTGAGAAATAGTGGATGCTGAGCGCGGTGTTTCTAGAATAGATTTACCAAAGCCAAATACCGACTCGACGTCTTGACCAGGTAAACTGCCTAGCGATCCAGTAACCTGAATCTTCTCGACATCTTTTTCTTGTACCTCTGTCTCTTCTTGTGCAAATGCTTGAGATGACAAAGCTACTGCCGTTGTCATCGCTAACGCTTTTGCTAGAGGAGATAATGCGAATGTAGTGTTTTTCATGGTTTCCTCATTATTTTTATTTGCCCTTTTTTAGAGCTTTATTAACGCACTATTTCTATTGCGTCTTACTGTATGCAAGAGGTTTAGCAGGATAAGTGCCAACTTCCTAACCAGTTGGTCAACTTTTAGCCTGCTGTTAAGTTGCTGAATTATATGGATTTAAAAATATAATGTTGTTCTTATATTGTTATTATTGTGTTAACGAATAGGGTTTTTCTTATTTTTGCACCTTCGCAGTGATTTCTACCGTGGTTTTGCACTATAAAGAGCAGGGCGTAGAACTTGGCGCTGCTTTATCGCTAGTATCGACTTTTGAGTTGAAATTGCTGAGTCCCTGCGATTTTCTTTAGCACGCTTTTTTATCTCAGGGGAAGCGGTTTTGACCGAGTCATCCAAAGCTTCACTCGCATGATCTTCTGAAAGTTGATTGCCGGTGACGGCTGAAATTTCTGACTTATCATTCGCGGTTTTTTTCCCGGGTAGCGTTAAATCTAAAATAACCGCCGTAAGTCCTGCTGACGTAACAGGGGAGAGCAGAATATTTTCGAGCCAATTAGGCAGTTCGGCTAAGGCTTCGGGTACCATCATTACCCCAATTGCCATACCAAGGGCGCAGGCCGTAACTAAACTGCTGCGTCTATCCAAGGCATAGCTGGCAAGAAGTTTGAGGCCGCCTACTGCAACCATGGCAAACATCACTAACGTTGCGCCGCCTAAAACAGGCTTAGGGATAGCCTGCAGCACACCCCCAACAATTGGAAAGCAGCCAATAAGAACAAACAGCGCAGCAACAAAGAAGCCCACTTTGCGACTTGCAATACCAGTTAGCTGAATAACTCCATTATTTTGACCAAAGGTAGTGTTCGGAAACGTGTTAAACATACCGGCCAGTAGCGAATTTACGCCGTCGCCTAAAATACCGCCCTTTACTCGGGTTAAGTAAACCGGACCGCTCACCGGTTGCTTGCAGAAAAGGCTATTGGCCGTTAGATCGCCCGCGGTTTCTATAGCGCTGAATAAGTAAATTAGTGCAATAGGCAAAAACAGATTGATATCAAATGAGATGCCAAACGCAAACGGCGTAGGAATAGCGACAATAGATAAAGAGGCAAGGCCGCTAAAATCAAGACCTTTTGTAAACCCAACATAGGTTGCACCAATAGCCATGCCAATAAAAATAGCACTCAAGCGTAACCAATGATTGTGAGATGCATTTAAAAATACAATAACAAGCAAGACCCCAAGGCCAACCGCTAGGTTGTCAGTACTCGCAAAGTCTGCTGCATGAAAACCGCCTGCAAGGTCGGTCATGCCCACGTTAATTAAGCTAAGCCCTATGGCCGTAATTACAATGCCGGTAGTTAAAGGGGTAATGATGCGTTTAAGTTTATCTACAAATAGACTGAACACTACCTCAACAAGCGCACCTGCCATGGTGAGGCCAAACAACAGTGCTAAGATATCTTCGGGCGTACCGCCATTTGCTTTAACTTGGTTTCCCGCCAGAATTAGCGCGCTAATAAACGCAAAGCTGGTACCTTGAATGGCTACCAACCCGCTACCTACCGGCCCAATACGCTTTGTTTGTATTGCAGTACCTAGGCCACTAACAAACAGTGCCATGCTGATAAGGTAAGGCGTATATTCGGTAAGACCTAGTGTAGATGTGACAATGAGTGTTGGTGTAATAACGCCAACAAAGCTGGCTAATAAGTGCTGGAACGCCGCGGTAAGAGAAGGAAGAAATGCCGGGCTATCGTGAAGGTCGTAAAGTAATTCGCTGTGATTTGAAGACATGAGCAATATTTCTTAATAACAGTTGCTCAATGACTGCAAGATATTGACCAATTGGTCTGCTAGTGATAGCTGCTGTATCACACTGTTTTTAATAGTTAATTTTTGATTCTTATATCTTGATGGATAAGAGGGATGAATGGGTAAGCCCCAATTTGGTGCTTAAACAAAAAAATGCGCTAAATTAGCGCATTTTTTCAAGAAAGATTTGAAGGTTTAATTTAAACCGTAACACCTTCATCTAGCGTGACGAAAATTGAGTGACGTACTTCATTGTACATCGCGCGAGAGCAGTGACCTTCGCCCTCGGTATCTTCTAACAGCAGTACATCGCCCGCACCAAATACATGGCGCTCTCCGTTTGATACTGTAAATTCGGCACGACCTTTTATAATGAAAAGAAGTTGTCGTGCAGGGGCAGGGTGCCATTTGAAGTCATAGTCGGCAGGTGTCTCGCGAAAGATAATTTTATCTGCACCAAATTTCTCTGAAAGCATACCGATAGGACCGCCGTCTTTTAGCGCTATTTCAACCTCGCCAAAGTGGCTTTTGCCCGCGTCATCGTTGTAAATCCTTGTTATTTTCATTATCGACCCTTGTTTAAGACTGTACTGATTTGAACATTACGCGTGCTTGAGTTTGCTTATGGTTTTATAAAGCACCGACAAACTGGCAGCCACATCCCCATGGGTAATAGACTCAGCTGGGTGATGGCTTATGCCACCCTTACAGCGCGTGAATAGCATGGCTACAGGGCAAATATCTGCTATAGCCATGGCATCATGACCCGCACCTGAAGCAAGAATTCGTGGTGCTATACCGCTTTCTTCAACACCGCGAACAAGCGCTTGCTTTAACTGACTATCGCAATGTACCGCAGGCGCACTATGGGTTTGTTCGCTGGTGAGAGTTAACTGCCTAGCTTGCGCAATGTCATCAAATTTTTGCAATATTTCTGCCAATACTGAATCGCGTAAATCATCATCCTCGCTTCTAATATCAAGGGAGAATCGCGTGCGCCCAGATATCACGTTTACGCCATTCGGCGCATTCTCAATTTTACCTACGGTGGCCACAACCCCCGGGCGTTGTAAGCTTATGCTTTCTACCGCTAGTAACATTTCTGCACTTGCGCATAGGGCGTCACGACGCATAGACATAGGCACAGTACCAGCGTGTCCAGCCATTCCTTCTACGGTAAAGTTAAAACGCTTGGCACCTGCAATAGCACTCACCACACCTACAGGCAGGTTTTCTTGCTCTAAAACAGGGCCTTGTTCAATGTGAAGCTCTAAATAGCCCAGAATGTCAGTGGGGGAGATAGCCGCGCTGTTAACCGCATCGAAATTAAGCCCAAAGTTAGCCATGGCTTGCTCAAGGCTTACACCGTTTTCATCTTTTAAGTGACGCCATTGCTCCTGCCATTTACCGGTTAGCGCACGGCTACCTAATAGCGTAGTACCAAAACGCGTGCCTTCTTCATCACAAAAACCAACAATGTCGATGTGGAACGGGAACTTAGTTTGTGTGCCGTCAAACATAGCAACCATTGATATAGCAGCAACTACGCCCAGCATTCCGTCGTACTTTCCGCCGTTAGGCACGGTGTCGAGATGACTTCCTAAAATTAATCGCGGTGCATTGGGCACACTGGAGGTATAGCGCCCCCAAATGTTGCCTACGGCATCTTGCCAAGTGGTCATACCCGCCTCAATCATCCAGCCAGAGGCTAGTTGGTTGGCAAGCTTGTGCTGCTCGGTTAAATAGCGCCTGTCTAGGCAAGTGGGGTCTTGGCTTAAGGTGCCTAACGTTTCGCACCTTGCCATAACCTGGGTCGCTAGTTCAGTAAATTCTACGAATTCACCCATTCGCCACTCCTGCCGCTTTAGCGTCAGCATAAACGCTAAGCGCAGCGTCTACCCCTTTACCCGCAGGTAGCGCAAACCCTTGCATGCGAAGTACGGTTTCAAGCGACTGGAGTGTATGCAGTACGGCATCTTCTCTGGCATTGTACCCCATTGTACCAATGCGCCAAATCTTACCTTTTAAAGGCCCAAAGCTGGTGCCGATTTCAATATTGAATCGCAGCAGTAAGGCTTCGCGTACTTCTTCACCGTGAACACCATCGGGAATATGAACTCCAACCACGTTGTACATCTTGTGCTTAAGGTCACCGAATGGTTTAAGCCCCATAGCCTGTATACCGGCAAGCATAGCGTCACCAGCCACTTTATGACGCGCAATAACGTTTTGCTGACCTTCCTCTAAATGCACACGCGCACATTCACGAGCGCAATAAAGCATACTGGCCGCTTCGGTATGGTGGTTTAAGCGCTCTTCGCCCCAGTAATCCATGATCATGGGTAAATCGAAATAATTAGAGCGAATTTTAGGGCCGCGCGCCGCCTCGTGGTGGGCATCGCGAATACCAGCTTCAACGTGATGACGGGTACGTACGGTTTTAACGAATTTGTCGCTAAGGGTAATAGGCGCACTGCCTGATGGGCCACCTAAACACTTTTGAAGGCCAACCGATACCGCGTCTAATTTCCATGCATCAACATCCAGTGGGTTTCCACCTACTGACGCGGTTGCATCGCAGTAAAACAAGACGTCGTTTGCCTCGCAAATGGTGCCAATTTCAGCAAGCGGTTGAAGCATAGTGGTAGAGGTATCACCTTGTACTATGGCAAGTAGCTTAGGTTTTACTTCTTTTACTGCCGCTTCAATTTGCTCAGGCGTAAATACTTCACCCCAAGGTACTTCAATGGTGTGTACTTCAGCATCGGCACGCTCGGCAATTTCAGCAAGCAAGTGACCGAAGCGCCCAAAGATAGGTACAAGGACTTTGTCGCCTGGCTCTATTGCCGATACCAAAACCGCCTCGATACCCGCGCGCGACGTACCGTCGACCAAAAAGGTTTGCTGGTTTTGGGTATTAAACACATCTCGATAAAGCTGCATTGTCTCATTCATGTAGCCTGTCATTACCGGGTCGTACTGGCCTACTAATTGAGTAGACATCGCGCTTAACACACGTGGGTAGCAGTTAATAGGGCCAGGGCCCATTAACAAACGAGGTGGAGGATTAAGTGGCGCGAAAGTTCCTGTAGACGCTTCTTTAGACATGTGGGCACTCCTAGATAAGCACTTGCGCTAGCATGCGCAAGCCAGTGATGATGAGAACAACGGCGAAGATTTTCTTAAGTAAACCTGCGTCTAGCTTGTTGGCAATGGTCGCGCCGACTGGTGCAAATAAGACCGTTAGCGGAACAATGCAAGCAAAACCTAACAAGTTTACGTAGCCGTATGTTGCGAAAGGGGCGTCAGCAGGTGTGGTACCTACGAATAACAACGTAAGTGCCGCAGGTAGCGAAATGATGAGGCCGACCGCCGCAGCAGTTCCAACCGCTTTGTGCGCTGGGTAATTACAAAAAGTGAGTGTAGGCACGGTTAGCGTACCGCCGCCAATACCTACCATAGAGCTAAATAAACCAATACATGTTGCCATTACTGACTGACCTGCACGGCCCGGTAGCCCTTTAAATAGCGCATCTTTTTTGCCAATAAGCATATTGATGGCCGATAAGGTTGCGATAACGCCGAACAACAGGGTCAAGAACGTTGGGTTAACCACGGTTACCGCATAGCTTCCCGCAAGTACCCCAATTAGAATAAATACGGCCCACGCTTTTAGCAGCGCAAAGTCGACGTTGCCTTTACTGTGGTGAGCGCGAATAGAGCTAACTGAAGTAGGGACGATAGTCGCAAGCGACGTGGCCGTGGCAATAACCATGGCACTTTCAGGCGACACGCCAAGTGCCTGGAATAAGAAAAATAGTACCGGCACAATAACAATACCGCCACCTACGCCAAGCATACCTGCTAGTATGCCGGCAAATACGCCCGTTCCCGCGAGCGATAATATAACCGTGAGGTTATCCATTAAAAACTGCATGTGATTTCTATCTCTTTAACAATTGCTATTTAAATATTTTGTATGCGTTAAGCTGTTTGAGAAGCGCCTTTGCAGACGCTTTCCAAAAAACGGGGTTGTGGAAGCGAAGGTTTAAGAAAAACCTAGCGATGACCGAAGTAAGCTTTACCGTCACTTCGTGGGTCGCTCGCGCCGCTAACCGAGCCCTCTGTGTCGCGTATAATGGCACCCGCGTGGCCCATAAGTTCGTTGCAAGGGTCTACCGTTACCATATCGTGCCCCCTTGCCAGTAAGCTCTCGCCCACGTATTCAACTAAATCACGCTCTGCTTTTAAGTTGTGGCTTTGATCGCCCCAGGTTCTGCCAAGTAACCATCGACCAAGTGAAATCGCTTTGTCGATAGGCTGTCCGTGGTAAATATGGCGGGCAAATAGCGCGGCTTGGGTTTGAGGTTGACCCTCACCACCCATGGTGCCGTAACTCATACGGCGCCCGTCGATAAGCTCGGCAAACGCAGGGTTTAAGGTATGGAACGGCTTTAAGCCAGGCGCTAAATATTGGTTACTGTTTGAGTCTAGCGAGAACGAAGTGCCACGGTTATTCCAAACAATGCCGGTTTGAGGGCTAACTATGCCTGAACCGAACTCCCAATAAAGAGATTGAATGTAGCTCACCATGCGACCTTCTGAGTCGCAGCAGCCCATCCAGATGGTATCGCCATGCTTGGCTTCGTGTGGCCACGGCAATGCTTTATCTAGTGAAATGTTTTTCACCATTTCATCAAGTGCGTCGTCACTCAACAGGCTTTGTAAATTTACCGGGGTACGAGACGGGTCGGTTACATTCGCGTTACGGGCAATGAAAGCTTGTTTGGTACATTCAATAAGTAAATGCACCATGTCTGCGTCGGTATTGCCTAAATGCTGAACCTTGTCATAAAGTGCCAAGATAATAAGCGAGGCTACACCTTGCGTTGGTGCAGGTAGGTTATAAAGCTTGCCTTTGCTGGTAGATACTGACAATGGCTCAACAATCGTTGCTTTGTAATTGTTGAAATCTTCAAGGCGAATAGGCGAGCCAGCCGCTTCTAAATCTTCAGCCAGTTTTGCCGCTAATTCACCATGGTAAAAATCATCAAGCCCTTTATCAGCCAAATGCTTTAAGGTTTCTGACAGCTTTGTCAGCTTTAAAATTTTGCCTTTTTTAAGCGCCTTGCCTTTAATTAAAAATTGCGCGAAGTTTTCGTCAGCACTTAGTTCGTCGAAGGTCTTGTTACTGGCATCAACTAAACTTTGAGTAACTTCAATACCCCAGTTAGCTTGGCTTATCGCCGTATCAAACAATGTGGTTAGCGGTAAACCGCTTTGCCATTCATGGCTTATATCTAGGGCAGCTTTCCAACCGGCCACTGCGCCGGCCATGGTCAACGCAGACTTTCCGCCTCGACTAGGTATCGCATCGCTACCTTCGTAAAATGCGGGTGTTGCGCCTTTTGCTGCCACGCCTGATGCATCGATACCAATAGGCTTTTTGCCCGGCTCACTGATGAGCCAAAATCCGTCACCGCCCATGCCGTTCATATGTGGGTATTCAACGGCAATAGAGGCTGCAGCGGCTACCATAGCTTCAATAGCGGTGCCGCCTTTTTCTAGTATGCTTAAGCCCACTTTTGATGCTGCAAAGTGAGGGGCTGTAAACGCAATATTAGGTTTTTCACTCATAATTATTTCCTTCAAAAACTCAGCAACCACGCCATCGTGTTTAGCCCTAGTTAGTCAAGAGCTAGGTAAACAGACGTGCTGTCTAGTCTTACTTCCGTTTCTTCTTTCAACTTAAGTGCGATAGGGCGCTCTGTGCTTTACTTTAGTGCGGCATAACCGGCACTTAAATGAAGTTAAACAGATACTTTGCGCGCTTTACACCTTTAGCGAGTGGTTAGCGTTTTAGCTAACGCGAGAAGTGCAAGATCGTTGCCTTTTTTGCCCACAAGCGATAAACCGCACGGGGCATTGTGTAGGGTGAACAACGGTAAATGAAGCTGGGGTAAACCCGCAAGCCCTGCTACTGCCGTAAGCGCGAGCAGAGCGTTTCTATCATTTGCCAGAGCCGTATCATCGGCGTCACATCGAGGTGCAACACCAGGTGTTGTGGGAATAACCAAAACGTCTATTTCTTCAAATAGCCTAGTTAAATGGTTTATTACCACGATTTGCTGCGCTTTAGCTTGTTCTACATCTTGTGTTGTTATGGTTTTACACCAATCCAAGCGCAACATAATATCGTTAGCGATGTCGGGTTTAGTATTTTCAATCCATTCGCCATGCTGCTGCCAAATTTCACTGCCTTGTAAAGTGCGAAATGTAGCGGCGGTTTGTAACTTGTTTAAATCAAGTTGTGTTTCTGACAGCACAATACAATTATTGCTGTCTTCAAGCGCGTTAAGCCAAGTTTGGCAAAGCGATGTGTGAGCGGTTTGCTCAAATAAGTGTGCCGCTATACCCAAGCGAGGTTCGTTAGGTATGTCACTTTGCGTAGCACTATCAAGACAAACATCTGCTACCTTTGACAGTGTATCTAAATCCCTCGTCATCCATCCCACAGTATCGAACGATGGTGCAAGGGCTACCATGTTGTCGCAAGCCACAGCGTCATGGGTGGTGCGAAGCCCCCATAAACCCTGATAGCTAGACGGTACGCGTATAGAGCCACCTGTATCTGTGCCAAGACCAATGTCGGCAAGGTGTGCGCTAACGGCAACCGCAGAACCCGACGACGAACCGCCAGGAATATGAGTTGGCGCTACCGGGTTCACAAGCGTTTCATAATGCTTGTTTTGCCCGTGTAAGCTGTAGGCAAGTTCGTCAGTAATGGTTTTACCTTTAAACGCGGCGCCTGCTTTAAGCATGTTCGCCACACAGCTATTTGTACTTTTTGGTACGGGGTGCGTTGCCAACCAATCCGGGTTGCCCGCGGCTGTCGGTAAACCTTCAATATTGAATAAATCTTTTACCGCAAGCCCTAAACCGCTAAGCGGTTTGGCTACATTACACGCTTTTGTTGTGCCTTCAGTTAACCCTTGGCTTGCTCGGTTATTTAAAGACGACGTTTCGCCCTCACCGTTATTAATGCCATTAAAGGTTGTTTCTAAATTTTCAATCGCCTGCGTGAACTTTGCATCACAGGGCTTTAGTACAAAAGGAGAGCTCACAGCGCGTTACTTATTAATTATTGTTTCTTTATTAGTCTTTTCATTATGAAACAACTGTTTCACTATAAAGTCAAGAGAAACGATCGTTGCTTTTCGCTTCAATAGAAATAAATGACTGATAGAGAATAAATGAAGACGTGAGCAAGAACGCAAAGCAAGGCACGGTTACAGCTGGTTACGGTTAAGCAGGCTTACCGAGCTGTGTGCTTTTCTCTGCGTTTTCTCTAGGGCTATTTGGATGGGGTAAATAGCTTGGAAATATGCGTAGTTGTGCCAGTTAGTAGCTAAAAGCCTTGAGGGTTTTCTTGCAGAAAGGCAGCTTCTTCGGCTGTAGATTCACGGCCTAACACTGAGTTTCGGTGAGGGTAGCGTCCAAACCTTTCAATGACCGCCTGATGGCGTTTCTCAAAAGTGTATTCTTTCTCAAGCCCTTCCTGAGAGAAGAGTTCCAGCGCTACATCGTGAATAGCTAACGACTCGCTGTGCATAAAAGGCATGTACAGAAACGCCCGTTGTTGCGGGGTAAGCATTTTGTCAGCCTCTACGCTCACCGCTTCTTGAGCCAATATCAGCGCTATACTATCAGCACTAAACGCATCTGGCTGATTGCGATAAATATTTCGGGAAAATTGATCAAGAAGAATAATTTCGGCAAGCCTACCTGTGGCCGTAGCGCGCCAAGGCCAAAGTTCACCACGCGCAGCCGCTGCACGCAACGAAGAAAACCGTGAAGCAATGGTTTTATCTAGTGCTGAATCTTCTTTAAACCATTGTTCAGGTGACAGTTCACCAAACCAAAAGTCTAGTACACCGTTAGCCTCTTCCATGACTACTCGCGTTTTGTCCATATTCACCTCAACTACACGCTTACTGCAGTAAAATTAAAGTCACTAAAACTTATACCTTTTTTTTAACGAAAAAGTTCCATTTTCGCTTGCGAAATCGTAATTGTGTGCTACGACCGCCTTTACAGTATTGCTTAAAAAGTGTGCTATGGGAAGAGTTAACGTTTAGGACTTTCTAGTTCATCCATCTGAATGTAGATATCAGTAATGGCATCAACACGGTCTGCGGCCTTGCTACCTAATACGTCGTAGGTAAGGTTACACAGGGATGCGACTAAGCTCATAGGCGCGGCGTAGCTATCGAAAGGAGAGTCGCTGCCAATGTGGGTTACAAGGAGGTGGTCTACATCACTGCGATAACCTTGGCCGGTAGGGTCGGTTATAAGCACAGTCTTGCAGTGTTTAATGCTGTTTAAAACAAACTTGAACTGGCGGGTCCTGCGGCGAAAGCCGAAAAGTACCACAAGGTCATTTTCTGTGAGGTCAATAAGATCTTCGCTAAGGGTCTGCCCAGGTTGGGGCAGTACGCGAACCGACGTCCTAATCTGCTTAAGCTGCTGTCTAAAATGAAGGGCGATAGGGTAAGCGTTGCGAAACCCAATTAAAGTAACCTGACCTGCTGAGCCAAGCAGCGTAGCTATATCTTTTAGTGCATCGGACGATGTACCGTCGAATGTATTAGCTAAATTTTTACTATCACTTTCATGCTGTAAGACGCTGCTTGAAGGATTTACTACAGGCACGCCCTGCTCACGTAGTTGCACTAGTGCGTCTTTAGCTTGTTGGTGCGACTCAAAGCCCAGCTGGCGAAAGAACCGGCTTACAGTAGCTTTCGAGGTTCCCGTTTTTTCTGCAATAAATGAGGTGGACTGGCTAAGCACAGCGATAGGGTTTTGCTGAATGTAGTGCGCGATAGATTTGCCCGAAGGGGACAACGCGGCATAATGTTTTTCAATCTGTTGTAAAACGTCGCTAGGGCTATTTTTTGTCATTGGTATCGCCTTATACATCTTGTGCAATTATTTCACGACTTTTGTTCGATATACAAACACAACGTGAAATCCAACAATTTGTTCCACTGAAAGTCCCAGATTATTTGAGAATAAGAACGTGAAAATTGAATAGATTCGTTACTAAATTCCGCTCTGCAAACTTCATTTATAGAAACCTGCTTTAAAAAATGTAAAGCCAATAAAGGGTTACAAAAATAACTGACTGTATTGGGCTAAAGTTGAATCTATTTTCCTCTTCATGCCGCCCAAATTGGCACTACAATTTCATACATACTAACGGTGAAAATTCACGAAAGTGTCATCGTTTGGTAATTATTTTGTTGGCTTAGCTGTTTTGCTGTTTTTCTAGGCACACCCGATTTACTGGAAAGGTCTACAGCGAGTTCAGCGTAATTTAACGAAAGAGGTGAGTTGTGGCAAAGCTGTGGTCTGAATTGATCTTGCTATTTGTAGCAGTTCCTTTTGCCGTACTTTACTGGATTAAGCATTTCGCAGACTATCTCATGCCTATCTTAGGGGTAATGGGGCTTTGCTGTTTGGCTGTCTTGTTAGCAGATAAACAATTTAAACGTATTAAATTGTGGCATTGGGAAGATTATCGAATACATTTTAAAAGTACGCTCAGGCTGTTTTTGCCATGGGCGAGTTTACTCGCGCTTGTGGTTTACTTTTTAAAACCCGAACTGTTTTTGCACTGGCCTATGAATCAACCATGGATGTGGGTAGCTACTTTGCTGATTTACCCCATAGTGTCGGTTATCCCACAAGAGATTATTTTCCGTACCTATTTCTTTCACCGGTACAAGCGTATTTTGCCTTCCAAATACGCAAGATGGGGGCTAAGTACTTTTCTATTTGGTCTAGCTCATCTGGTATATGGAAACTGGATTGCAGTGGTAGTCTCTTGGATTGGCGGTGCTATTTTTGGCTACAGGTATATGCAAACAAACTCAACGCCTGTTGTGGTTATTGAACATGCCATATGGGGAAGTTTCTTGTTCACCATTGGGTTGGGATCTTATTTAGTTATTGCTTCGTAACAACTTTTGTTAATAACAATCACACATGAACACCAAGGAGTAGGGTTATGTTCAGTGCTTTGCAAACTTTGCTATCAACAATCGCAAATAAGTGCTTAGAGAATAATTTTTTTTCCAGCGGCGTAGCCTCAAGTTTAAACGGCATAGCCACAGACTTAAACGGCATAGCCACAGACTTAAACGGCATAGCCCTGAATTTAAAAGGAATAGCTCTCGAACCCTTCACACAAACTTTGC
>JAXHTT010000072.1:0-18257 GCA_034190055.1 Pseudomonadota bacterium
GTCAAGAATGGTATTCAAGTGCTGATGACGCCACCTCCTGTTCAGGTCGGGTCCGATTTCGCTCTGGATTTCCTGCTCCGTGAGAATGATCTTCAGGTCGGGTTGTCTTCTTCTTCTTCTTCTTCTTATCATCGTCATCATCATTCTCATCCTCTTCCTTCTCCTCCTCGCCCTCCTCATTATAACCAGTAATACCTTATTGTTTCAACTTTATGTTCTATTAGGGTTCAGCTTTATATGTGCTAATAACTTGCTTTCTAATAACGCAAAAGGGTTGGTTACCAATGGTAAACAACCCCTTGAACTAATCTGGATCGATAAAAAATGAAGTAGTGGCTTAATAGACTTCTACAACAAGTATTTTGCTAATTGCACACCGCTTCGTATCGTGGCGTGACTATTCGCAGTTTTAGAACTCGTAGCCCTAATTAGAATTAGCAATACCCGAACGACATTAAACGCTCGTAGCGCTCTTCCATTAGCTTAGTTTTGTCTAACTCTTTAAGCTGATTAAGCTGCTGCTTAATTACGGCCTTCAAATTAGCGGCCATACCATTGTGATCGCGATGAGCGCCACCTAGCGGCTCTTCAACAATACTATTAATTAGACCCAGTTCTTTAATTTGTGGCGCACTTACACCCATGGCTTCAGCAGCTAATGGTGCTTTTTCCGCGCTTTTCCATAAGATAGACGCACAACCTTCAGGTGAAATTACCGAGTACGTAGAATATTGAAGCATATTAACGCGATCGCCAACACCAATTGCCAGTGCACCACCTGAACCACCTTCACCAATTACCGTACATACGATTGGAACAGTCAGCTCAGCCATCTCGAATAAGTTTTTTGCGATGGCTTCACTTTGCCCACGCTCTTCAGCACCCACACCTGGATAAGCTCCCGGTGTATCGATAAAGGTGATGATAGGCATGTTAAAGCGCTCAGCCATCTTCATAAGACGCAAGGCTTTACGGTAGCCTTCCGGTTTAGGCATACCAAAGTTACGCTTAATTTTTTCGTTGGTGTCACGGCCTTTTTGATGACCTATGATCATCACAGGCTGATCATCTAGCATTGCTGGGCCGCCAACAATTGCCTTATCGTCAGCGAACGCGCGGTCGCCTGCAAGCTCATCGAATTCGGTAAAAATACGAGGAATATAATCTAGCGTGTATGGACGCATTGGGTGACGTGCAAGTTGAGAAACTTGCCATGCGCCAAGATCAGAAAAGATCTTTTTAGTTAGCTCTGCGCTTTTACCGCGAAGCTTATTGATTTCTTCTTCAATACCAACGTCAAACTCGCCACCTTGATTCACCAACCTAAGCTCTTCAATTTTTGCTTCTAGTTCGGCTATTGGCTGTTCAAAGTCCAAAAACTGTATACTCATTTCATGTCCTATTCGTACTACGCTCGTCTATGCAAACGCGAGATGTCCAATCTATCGAACTCTTGCCCCTAATGGTAGAGAATTGAAACGGCTTTGTCTCCCAAACATTGCTTGAGATCGTGCAAAAGTTGGTCTTCAGGGGTAACGTACCATCTTGCACCACACGCTAAGGTTACTTCAGCGTCTGGATGGGTTACCGCTAACTGAACAGGACAACTTCCGCCGTTAAATGCCTGCAGGATAGATTGCATCTGACTCATTTTCTTCGGTTCAAGCAACTGGGTATCAATATTAAGTGCCAGCGCTCTCGCGTTTTTCTCTCGTGCCTGAACAATGTCCATTACATCACGGGCGGTGATTGTATTGCCCCCAGAGAAATCATCAAAGCTGACCTGTCCCTTTATAAGCAATATTCTGTCAGTTTCTAACACACTTTCGAACTGTTCGTACATATCAGGGAAGAAACGTACGTCTATTCTGGCACTCTTATCGTCCAGTGTCACTATAGCCCAGCGGCGCCCACGCTTATTTGTCAAAACACGCACGCCAAGCACCAACCCAACAGCACTGGCCATTTGATCTTTGTTCGTTGGTTTTAAATCAACTAAACGTCCGTCGGTGTAGTAACGCAATTCTTCCGCGTACTGATTGATGGGGTGGCCGGTTAAGTACAAGCCTAGCGTGTCTTTTTCACCTTCTAGCCATACTTTTTCAGGCCACTCAGGAACATCAGCGAACGCTTGTTTCACGTCTTCAGGCTCGGTAGTCAGTAGCCCAAACATGTCTGACTGACCAAATGACTCAGCTTTGGCGTGCTGCCCGGCGGCCGCAAGGGCTTCAGGTAAACTCGCCATAAGGCTTGCGCGATGGGGCCCTAAGTTGTCCATTGCCCCCGCTAACACTAGCTTTTCTAGCACTCGCTTGTTTACCCGTTTAATGTCTATCTTGGCGCAGAAATCAAAAAGATCTTTAAATGCACCCTGGGTTTCCCGCGCTTCAATAATCGCTTCAATCGGGCCCTCACCTACCCCTTTAATTGCACCGATACCATAAACAATGCGACCTTCGCTATCGACAGTAAACTTGTATTTACCTGCGTTCAAATCTGGCGGCAATATTTCAATGCCCATGCGCTCACATTCATCGACAAGCGTCACGATTTTGTCAGTGTTATCCATATCTGCCGACATTACCGCAGCCATGAATTCCGCAGGATAATGCACTTTCAGCCACAGGGTTTGGTAAGACACCAAGGCGTAAGCGGCAGAGTGAGATTTGTTAAACCCGTAACCCGCGAACTTTTCTACTAAGTCGAAGATTTTCATTGCTAGGTCTGGGTCAATATTATTGCCCTTAGCACCTTCGGCGAACGTGCCGCGCTGCTTGGCCATCTCTTCAGGCTTTTTCTTACCCATTGCGCGACGAAGCAAGTCAGCGCCGCCTAGCGAGTAACCTGCCATTTCCTGGGCTATCTGCATTACCTGTTCCTGATACAAGATAATGCCGTAGGTAGGCTCTAGAATTTCTTTCAAGCACTCGTGCTGATATTCAGCGTCTGGGTAGGAAATTTCTTCACGTCCGTGCTTACGGTCGATAAAGTTATCTACCATGCCTGATTGCAATGGACCTGGTCGGAATAGGGCCACAAGTGCGATGATATCTTCAAAACAGTCTGGTTTAAGGCGTTTAATCAGCTCTTTCATGCCGCGAGATTCCAGCTGGAATACGGCTGTGGTCTCTGCGTTTTGTAACGTTCTAAAGCTCTTTGGATCTTCAAGCGGAATAGCGCTGATATCAACGTCAACGTTCTTCCCTTCCTTGATCATATCTATCGCCCACTGAATGATCGTCAGCGTACGAAGACCCAAGAAGTCAAATTTTACAAGCCCAGCGGTTTCAACGTCGTTTTTGTCAAACTGTGTTACCGGGTTATTACCTTCGTCATCACAATACAGCGGCGAGAAATCAGTAATAGTGGTTGGCGCAATAACAACACCACCGGCATGTTTACCCGCGTTTCGGGTAACACCTTCAAGTATTCGCGCCATATCGATAAGGTCTTTCACCTCCTCATCGCTTTCGTAAACTTCTGGCAGCTGAGGTTCGGCTTTAAACGCTTTTTCAAGCGTCATGCCTGGATCAGGTGGAATAAGCTTCGAGATTCTGTCTACAAAGCCGTAAGGATGACCAAGCACGCGGCCGACGTCGCGCACTACCGCTTTTGCCGCCATAGTACCGAATGTAATGATCTGCGATACCGCCTGACGCCCATAAAGCTCAGCAACGTGGTCGATTACCTCGTCTCGTCTATCCATACAAAAGTCGACGTCAAAGTCGGGCATGGATACACGCTCTGGGTTCAAGAAACGTTCGAATAGCAAGTCGAATTCAAGCGGGTCTAGGTCGGTAATTTTTAGGGCATAAGCCACCAGTGAACCCGCACCAGAACCCCGCCCTGGCCCTACTGGAATTCCGTTATCTTTACTCCACTGAATAAACTCCATAACGATAAGGAAGTAACCCGGGAACCCCATTTGGTTGATAACGTCAAGCTCAATGCGAAGTCGGTCATCATACTCTGGGCGTTTGGCTTTGCGCACTTCCTCATCGGGGAATAGAAATTCTAGACGTTCTTCCAGGCCTTCCTCAGACACCTTAACCAAGAAGTCTTCGGTGGTCATACCGCCGGTTGGAAATTGCGGCAGGAAGTATTCGTTTAACCGAACAGTAACGTTACAGCGCTTGGCAATTTCAACCGTATTTTCTATGGCTTCGGGGATGTCGCTAAATAACTCAACCATTTCCTCGGCAGTGCGCAGATATTGTTGGTCGCTGTAGCGCTTAGGCCGACGGTTATCATCTAACGTATAGCCATCGTGAATGCATACACGAATTTCGTGGGCGTCGAAACCCTCTTGGTCAATAAAGCATACTTCATTAGTGGCAACCACGGGTAAGCCGCGCTGTTCAGCTAGTTCTACGGCGTGGTGTAAGTAATCTTCTTCGCCCTGTCTACCGGTTCTAATAAGCTCTAAATAAAAACGGTCGGGAAAATGGGTTTGATAAAACTCAAGGGCACTATCGAGAATTTTGGCGTTGTTTTTCATTAAACCCACGCCAACATCACCATGCTGTGCACCCGATAAAGCAATCACACCTTCACTGTGCTCTGCCAACCATTCTTGATCGATAACCGCTCGGTGTGAGAGGTGCCCGCGAAGATAGGCTTTGGAGATAAGAATAGTAATATTCTTATATCCTTCATTATTCATCGCAATAAGGGTTAGTCTGAAAGGTTCATCGCCAAAGACTTCATTAGTCACCCAAAAATCGGTGCCGATGATGGGCTTAATACCCAAGTTATGTGCTTCGGAATAAAATTTTACCAAACCACACATATTCATTTGGTCGGTGATCGCCACGGCAGGCATGCCAAGCGCGGACACTTTACCTAAAATAGGCTTAACCTTATTCAGGCCGTCCATCATCGAAAAGTCGCTGTGAACACGTAAATGAATAAATGGCGATGACATGATGTTATTTCTCTTCGAGTAGCGCTTTTACGGGTTTAAAACTTTTGCGATAGCAATCTAAGATGCCATATTCGGCGATGGCTTCAAAGTGTGCTTTTGTAGGGTAACCTTTGTGCCCGGCAAAGTTATATTGTGGGTAGGCCTCGTGAAGCGAAATCATATCGTTATCTCGCTCTACCTTGGCAATAATTGACGCTGCTGAAATTTCTGCGTGTAGGCTATCTCCCTTCACCACCGCTTCAGAGTCAAAGTTCCACGCCGGAACGCGGTTGCCGTCTACACGCACAAAGTCAGGTTTTACAGGCAAACCTTCGACGGCACGGATCATAGCGAGCATGGTTGCGTGCAGTATATTTAGCTTATCTATTTCTTCTGGACTCGCTCTTCCGATATTCCAGTAGAGCGCTTTTTCACGAATTTCTTGGGCAAGGGCTACGCGTTTTTTTTCACTCAGTTTTTTTGAGTCGGTTAGCCCTTCAATGGGGTTTTCTGGGTCTAGAATAACCGCAGCAGTAACCACATCTCCAACTAAAGGGCCGCGACCTACTTCATCAACGCCGGCAATTAACTTATGCAAACAATTCCTCCACGACAGCTTTTGCTGCTGTTTTATCAGCATTGCATTTTAGCGTATGGTGGAGGCTGGTGAAATGGGAAATAAGGGCTGAATTATCACTTTCGAAAAAGTTAAGTAAGTGATTGCTCATATTCTCTGCGTTTACTTCATCTTGAAGTAATTCAGGAATAATTGCCTCATCAGCCAATAAGTTTGGCAACGTGAAGAACGGCGCTTTATACAAGCGCTGCATAATTTTATATGTAAGCGGTGCGAGTAAATAAGCCGCTACCATGGGGCGCTTGCACAACATGGCTTCTAATGTAGCCGTGCCTGATGCAAGCAATATTACATCGCTAGCTATCATGGCATCCCGCGATGTACCTTGGGTTACCTGAATAGGTAAGCGTTCTTCTGCATTATCAGCTTCAAGTAAGATTGCTTTTATTTGCGCAAGACGATGCTCATTTGCCGCAGGAATAAGAAATTGAATATCGCTGCGTTTAGCATGAATAGCTTCTATGGTCTCCAGAAATACTGGAAGTAGCGTTTCTACTTCGCCTCTGCGTGAGCCGGGAAGTACAGCCAATACGGAAGCATTACTATCTACACCTAATTCTTGCCGCGCCGCATTTTGGTCGGGCTCAATTGCTATAGCGTCAGCCATAGTATGTCCCACAAACGTATAGGGAACATGGTATTTATCGTAAACCTGCTGCTCGAAAGGAAATAAACCCAACACACGATTAGCCGCTTTTGCTATCTTGTGAATGCGCTTTTCACGCCACGCCCACACAGTAGGACTCACATAGTGCATGGTTTTGATACCGCGTGCTTTAAGCGCTTTTTCTACTCTTAGATTAAAATCAGGCGCATCAATACCCACAAAAATATCTGGCGGATTTTGCTCGAAGTGAGCAAGAAGCTGCTTTTTAACTTTCAAGATGGCAGGTAGATGGGAGAGAACCTCAACAAGTCCCATAACCGACAAGGTTTCCATATCGAACAGACTATGAAAACCCGCGTTTATCATATTTGGACCGCCAATACCTTCGATAATAGCATCAGGGTATTGGCGTTTTAACTCTGCAACCATTCCGGCGGCAAGGACGTCACCAGAGGGCTCTCCGGCAACCATGCCGATACGGATAGGCGTAGACATAATTAGCGAATAATGCCTCGCTTCGAGTCTTGTAAAAACTGAACCATAAGGGCCACACCAGGGAACTCCTGTGCGGGTTCGGCAAGTTTTTCAATGGCTTCGTCTACGGTATTGCCTTCACGGTATATTGCTTTGTAAGCGCGTTTAATGGCCATAACTTCTTCTTTGCTGAAGCCGCGACGCTTAAGTCCTTCAGAATTAATACCCTGAGGAATATTTTTCTGACCGCTGACCATAACAAAGGGAGGCACGTCGCGCAGAATAATGCCGCCAGCCCCCAAGAACGAATGGGCACCAATCTTACAGAACTGGTGAATACCTGCGGCACCGCCAACAATGACGTGGTCGTCCATGTGAACATGGCCTGCAATCGCAACACTGTTTGCAATAATAATATCGTTGCCAAGAACACAATCATGGGCAACATGAGAGTTGGCCATAAATAAACAGCGAGAACCGATTATGGTAATGCTGTTGTCTTGAATAGTGCCTCGGTGAACGGTTACCCCTTCCCTAAACTCGTTATCGTCACCGATGACAAGTTCAGTAGGCTCGCCCGCATACTTCTTATCTTGGCAGTCTTCACCAATTGAAGAAAACTGATAAAATTTATTGTTTTTACCGATACGCGTTGGGCCGCGTACCACCACATGTGATTTCAGAATACAGCCATCGCCTATGGTGACGTTGTCGTCTACCACACAAAATGGGCCAATGGTGACATTTTCACCAATCGTTGCACTTTCTGAAATTACCGCAGTTGGATGGATCACGTTAAGCTATCTCTCTCATCGCACACATAAACTCTGCAACACAAGCGATATCGCCATCAACGCTTGCAGTACCTTTAAATTTCCAAATCCCTCTGCGCTCTTTAACCAGAGCAACATCAAACTCAAGCTTATCACCCGGAACAACAGGACGCTTAAAGCGTGCGTTATCAATTCCTGCATACAAGTATAACTTATCATTGTTGCCCATGGTCTTAAAACCTAAAACGCCGGCCGCTTGCGCCATGGCTTCAAGAATCAAAACCCCCGGGAAAATTGGCTGTTCAGGGAAGTGCCCCATGAAACATGGCTCGTTGATTGTGATATTTTTGTAAGCCTTTACAGACTCCCCCAGAACATAGTCTGTAACACGATCAACAAGTAGGAAAGGATATCTGTGTGGTAGCAGTTCCAATATTTCCTGGATTTCGATGGTATTAAGTGAATTGGCCAAAAACTTTCTCCTGTATACAAGCATGACCGTTAGCTATTTCATACCAATACAGACGATACATTGGTATTTGGGTCAAACTCGCCGTAAAAACTAAAAACGGCGGCAACCATACGCTGTAAAGCGCAAAAAACAAATCAGACCAACACCTTTGAAGGGGTTGGTCTGACAAATTTTATAACTGACGTGGTCAGTTATTAGTTAGTTTTGCTTACTTGCTGAAGTACTTGTTCAGACAAGTCGTGCTCTTCTTTAGCAAATGCTACTGCACCAGCATTAAGCACTAGATCGTAACCTTGCTTCGCTGCAACAGAGTCGATAGCTTGCTTGATAAGGCCAAGCAACTTGTTACGCTCTTCGTTGCTGCGACGCTGAATGTTTTGTTGTAAAGGCTGACCTTTCTTAGATAGCTCTTCACGTACTGACAAGATTTTCTGTTCTAGTTCTTTCTTCTCTGCGTCGCTCATTGTTGCTGCGTCACGCTGAAGACGTTCTGCGTAGAACTGACCATCGCGCTGTAGTTGATTCACTTCTTCTAGCTGATCTTTAAACTCAGCTTGAATAGCATTTTGAATCTCAGCCGCTTGAGGCATCGCTTGAAAAATACCTTGCACATCAACAACAGCCACTTTCTGTTCTGCCATTACAGATGTACTTACTAAAGCGCTACCCAACATTGCTCCTGCAACGATATGTTTAACCAACTGTTTCAAAGGGGACTCCTTTTTTGAATCTTATTATAGAGCGCGGTAAAAACGCGCTCGCTTTAATGTCTTAGAAAGTTTGACCAATATTGAAAGTGAAGAATCTCGCATCGTCACCATCACGCTGCTGTATCGCTTTCGAGAAGCTGAATACCATCGGCCCCATTGGTGATATCCACTGAACCGATATACCCGCCGAGCTACGATACAGACTCCAGTCAGAATAGTCCAATAGCTCACCACGTTGAGTAGTCGCTACATCAAACTGACGGTAGTAGTCATAATCGAACTCAGTATCCCACACGTTACCCACATCCACAAACAAACTTGTGCGAACAGAGTTATCCATGTCTTCTTCAAGAAATGGCGTAGGGACGATTAGCTCAACCCCACCCAGTGCCATAGCGTTACCACCTAGGCTTCGCGTCGACCAAGAAAGTGCTGCATCAGCTGGGTCTGCTGGGAATACTTCACCATCTGGGCCTGTTATGGTGCCAGTATTACCAAGGAAGATACCACGAGGACCGACCGTATTATTCTCAAATCCGCGCAGTGAGTCTGCACCACCTGCGGTGAAGTTTTCAGTAAACGGTAGAATTTGTTCATTGCCGTTTATATCGCCATAACCATTACCATAGCCAAGACGAATACGGGTTAAGAATGACCAGCGTTGATCACGTGATAACGGGAAATACCATTTACCATCGAATACGGTTTTAAAATAGTTTACGTCTGAGTTTGGCGTAGTAATGCTAAACGACGCACGCTGAGACGAGCCCGCGGTTGGGAATAGACCACGGTTAAGCGTACTTCTACTCCAACTTACGCTAGCTAAATAGCTATCGTATTTAATTGCCGCATCTGGATCTTCACCATTGGTAAACTGGTTATAGAACTGCTCTGTTTGCTCGTAGTAACCACGGTTAAATAGCTCTACATTACTGTAAGTCAAGCCAAAGTTGATACGGTTAAACTCGTTTATTGGATAACCGATGTTCGCACCAATTGACCAACGTTTAGAGTTGTACTGGATTACGTTAAAGTCAGAGCCGTCGAATTCACTGTAGCCTATGCTTCCACCTAAGCTGATACCATCAATAGTAAAGTATGGGTCGTTATAGGTGATTTGCGCACTGCGCTGATACGAAACCGTACTTAGGTTAAGGCCAACACGTTTACCTGTCCCTAGGAAATTATCTTGTTGGATACCCGCCTGTAGACTTAACTTAGTTCTATCGCCGTAGCCGATGCCTGCGTTAAAAGAGCCCGAAGGCTGCTCTTTCACATTATAGTTAACATCAACCTTATCTTCTGAGCCCGGTATACGTACAGTTTCAAATTCTACTTCTTCCATGTAGGTAAGACGAGAAAGCTGGTTTTTAGAAGATTCTAGCAAGTTATTAGATAACCAGGTGCCTTCCATCTGACTTACGTTCTGACGAAGTACACTGTCGGCAGTTACCACGTTACCGTTAAACTTAATACGGTTAACGTAAATTCGCTTGCCTGGGTCTACCGATAGCGTCAACTTAACCGTTTTGTCTTCGTCGTTAATCTCAGGCACAGTGGTTACCGTTGGATAAGCATAACCAAAGCGACCAAGATACTTACTAATGAATTCTTCTGTATAGGTGACTTCCGCTTGATTGTAGAGTTCACCTTTTGTTAGCGGCAGTACGCGCTCAATATATTCTTCATGGCCAAGCACATCACCCACGAGTTCTACTTCAGATATGGTGTATTGCTCACCTTCTGTTACGTTCATGGCAATGTAGATACCCGACTTTTCAGGGGTCATCGACACTTGAGTTGAGTCAACGTTGAAGCGCAGGTAACCACGGTTTAAATAGTGGTTACGCAAGGTCTCCATATCACCTTGCAGTGTTTGTTGCTGATAGCGAGTCTCTGATAGAAAGTCCCACCAAGGCGTATCGTATTGTAGCTCAAACGCTTCCATCAGCTCTTCGTCTGAAAAGAGTTCGTTACCTACAATATTAATTTGTTCAATTTTAGCGGCATCGCCTTCTTCAAAGAGTAGTTTCAAGTCAACACGATTACGCGGTAACGGCGTTATAATGGCCGTTACGTCAGCATTATATTTACCTATGCTGTAAAAGAAGTCTTTAAGGCCATTCTCAATAGAGGTTAATACGGTCTTATCAAGTGGCTCACCGATACGGACGCCATTGCCATCCAAACTTTCTTGAAGCTGTTCATCTTTAATATCATCGTTACCTTCAAAGATAATATTGCTGATAGTTGGACGCTCCGCCACACGCACAACAAGAGTGTTGCCGTCGCGGAGAATTTCTACATTTTCAAAGTGAGTTGAAGAGTAAAGCGAGCGAATAAGCTGCGTTACCCTAAATGTATTAAGCTCATCGCCAACTTGAACGGGCAAGTAGGTTAAGGCTGCACCAAGTGCAACTCGCTGTAAACCTTCTACGCGAATGTCTTCAACGACAAATTCACTGTCTTGCGCCGCAGCGTTGGCAAAGCTAGCACTGGAAAGAATGGCTCCGGCTGCTACTAACTGTTTTAACTTCATCTATTTTTCTTTTCCTGGCCGCGTTTTGTATTAGCTGTTTTGTACTTCCTGATTTGTATCAGGTTATGCGAGCGATATCGTTAAAAATTGCGATACCCATGATCATAAACAGAAGCACGCCACCTATTCTGTAACCCCATTCCTGCACCGCTTCAGGCACAGGCTTGCCTGTGATCCACTCCACGATAAAAAACATGAGGTGACCACCGTCAAGCATGGGCAAGGGTAATAAATTTATTATGCCTAAATTTACGCTTATTAAGGCAAGAAAACTCAAGAAGTACGCAAGTCCATACCCAGCACTTGTTCCCGCACCTTGAGCAATTGAGATAGGACCGCTCAAATTTTTCACCGACACGTCGCCGGTGATAAGCTTTCCTATCATTTCGACACTCAGTGTCATAAGACGCCATGTTTTATCTAGCGCCTTCCCAATAGCCTCTATAATGCCATATTGATGAGTAAACACATACCCTTCAGGCCAAGGCTCAAATGTTGGGCTCACACCTAGATAACCACTTTGCCCTTGTGGTGTATCGCGGCGCGCTATCGTGGCATTTAACGTTAGCTGCTGTCCATCCCTTTGTATATCAAGAGAGATACTTTCACCGGGGCTTTCAACAATAACGTCAACCAAACCTTCCCACGACGTCAATTTAGAGCCATTTAGTGCGACAAGTTCATCACCGGGTTTCAACCCTGCTTTTTGCGCCGCGCTTCCATCACCAACAAACCCAACAGTTAACGTTGCATCCGGTCGGTATGGGGTTAGGCCTAAGCTGCTTAATGGAGACTCACTATCTGGGTCAAAGTTCCAAGAACCCAGTGTAAATGTCAGTTCTTTTTCGACATTTGATGAATTTTTAACCGTGACTGTGGTTTTTTCTGACCCTATGTTAGAGACAACTTCTAAATTAACCGCTTCCCAGTCCGGTGTAATTCTGTCGCCGATCTTAATGATTTCATCACCAGATTGAACGCCTGCTACTGCTGCAATACTTTGAGGCTCGACAGCTTTAACAACGGGTTTAACGGTTTCTAAACCGACAAGGTACATTAGCCAAAGAGCAAAAAAGGCAAATATGAAGTTCACGCCAGGGCCCGCTGCTATTACCGCCATGCGCTGCAACACGGGTTTGTTGTTAAACGCTTTATCTTCTAACTCAGGCGGTACGTCGTCAATACGTCCATCGAGCATGCGAACGTAACCACCAAGCGGAATCATAGCGATAACATATTCTGTACCGGACTTACTTAACTTGCGCCAAATTGGCTTACCAAATCCAATTGAGAAACGCTCTACCTGTACACCGCATTTGCGAGCAACGTAAAAGTGCCCCCATTCGTGTACGGCAACTAAAATACCTAAAGCAACAATGAATGCCCCTAGGCTCCATAAAAATGCTAGCACTGGAATTTACCTCGAATAATCTCGTTAGCTTTTGTTCTTGCTAGTGAGTCTTGTTCTAATATTTGTTGAATAGAACTTACCGATACGTGCGGCATAGCGTTGAGCGTAGCGTCGTTTACTTTAGCAATATCACAAAACTGAATTTTGCCCTCTAAAAAAGCGTCTACAGCCACTTCATTTGACGCATTGATTCTTGTCGTTGCACATTGCCCTTCCTTACATGCATCAATAGCCAATTTCAAGTTAGGGTAACGCTCAAAACAAGGGGTCTGAAAACTGAAATTGGCAATGTCAGAAAAATCGAGGGGCGTTACACCCGCTTCAATGCGCTCTGGGTGAGCCAAACCATAAGCAATAGGTGTACGCATATCTGGGTTGCCCATCTGCGCAATTACAGAGCCATCGATGTACTGCACCATAGAGTGAATAATACTTTGCGGGTGAATAACCACATCAATATCATTTGCGCCAGCACCGAACAACCAACAGGCTTCTATAAACTCCAGCCCCTTATTCATCATAGTCGCCGAATCGATTGTAATTTTTCTGCCCATCGACCAGTTAGGGTGTGTACTGGCTTCATCGATTGTAATTGATGAGAAGCTATCAAGCGGTCTTTTTCTAAACGGGCCACCAGAACCCGTTAACAGAATTTTACGAATGCCGGATGCCGTAAAGTTACCGTATTCATAATCGTGCGGGAGACACTGGAATATTGCGTTGTGTTCGCTGTCGATAGGAAGGATTTCAGCGCCACTTTGGTTCGCAGCCTCGATAAATAAAGCGCCAGACATAACCAAGGCTTCTTTATTAGCAAGCAGAACCCGTTTGCCTGCTTTTACTGCTGCCAATGTGGGTAAAAGACCTGCTGCCCCCACAATGGCTGCCATTACAGCATCAACTTCAGGTGCGCTTGATACCTCTTCCAATGCTTTGGTGCCTGAAAGAATTTCGGCATCTACTCCGTATTGAGAAGCTAGCTCGCAGGCGGCTTTATAGTGAGCATCGTTGGCGATCACTACATAACGGGGCGCGCATTTTTGCGCTTGCTCCATAAGTAGTTCAAGCTGAGAGTTACCAGTAATAGCAAAAACGCGGTATTTGTCGGGATGGCGATTTATTACGTCGAGTGTATTACAACCAATGGAGCCTGTGGCCCCTAACACTGTTACTGTTTGCATTACGCCATCCAAGTTACATAGCAGAAGGCAAATACTGGAAATGCTGCAGTTAGGCTATCAATTCTATCTAGCACACCACCATGGCCAGGTAGTATCTTGCCACTGTCTTTAATGCCCGCACAGCGCTTAAGCATGCTTTCGTTTAAATCGCCAAGCGCGGAAACAGCCACCGTGATACCGCCAATAGCAAGGTGAAGCCAAATACGCGAAGGCTCTACCTGATAGTGAAGGGCCGCAAAAGCGATAATAGCGAACGAGGCAGCAATACCGCCTAATAAGCCTTCTAAACTTTTACCCGGCGATACGTTAGGGCGTAACTTATGTCGACCAAATTTGACGCCAACGAAGAACGCGCCTATATCAGCCGCCCAAACAATACCCAGCACATAGAAGATGAGTGAAGCACCGTAGAAAGGATCAACATCGTGCAAGCTCGTACGAAGCGCAACAACCGCTACCCATGTAGGTATAAGCGTAAGCGCCCCAAATAGGGTTCTAACGCTACGACTATCTTTCCAGAACTTGGAATATTTAGGATAGGCTAGCACCATAAATAAAGACGCTATCCACCATAATACGGCAACCGTTAATATCACACGATATAAACCATGTAATTGGCCTTGATACCAAATCGTGCTGGCATCAACAATAAGAGACAAAGCAATGCATATAGCAAAGGCTCCTGCCATATAAATAAGTTTTTTAGGACGTTCACATACGCCCGACATATTCGCCCATTCATAAGCGCCAATGCCGACAACACCGGCAATGGCTATTTCAAACCAAAAAATAGGAAGAAAAAGAATAGCGTAAAGCGCCAGTGGCGCGAGGATTAATGCAGTTATTATTCGTTGTTTTAGCATAATTTGCCCTTGGCTATCGTTACCAGGGCAAGCCTGATAATTGCCTGTATGGTGTTAACCATCGGCTGTGACTACCTGTTCACCGGTTAAACCGAAGCGACGTTGGCGAACATTAAAATCGTCTACGGCCATTTGAAACACGTCTTCGTTGAAGTCGGGCCATAGTACGTCGGTAAAGTACAACTCTGCATAGGCACATTGCCACAGCAAGAAGTTGCTAATACGGTGTTCGCCACCTGTGCGAATAAGGAGATCTAACTCTGGAAGGTTAGCTGTAGAAATGTGCGCATTCAGTGCGTCTTCACAGATGCTTTCCACATCAAGCTCGCCGCTTTTCACTTGCGTAGCAAGCTGCTTAGCCGCGTTTACAATGTCCCATCTACCACCGTAATTTGCGGCGATATTCAAGACCAAATCTTTGTTGTCTTTGGTCATGTCTTCAGCTTTACGAATTTTTTCGACAAGCTTGGCATCAAACGCCTCAACATCACCAATAACCTGTAGACGTACACCATTTTTGTGTAGTCTTTTTGCTTCGCTATTGAGGACAAGATTGAACAGCTCCATTAAGACACTGACCTCTTCCTCTGGACGTTTCCAGTTTTCGCTGGAAAACGCGAATAGCGTAAGTGATTCAATACCGTTTTGACGTGCAAAGCGCACAACAGAACGTACAGACTCTACCCCGGCTTTATGACCAAAGGTACGAATTTTCCCTTTCTTTTGCGCCCATCGACCATTGCCATCCATAATGATTGCAACATGCTTCGGGCCAGCAGACTCTGCTGGCACCTCTGCTTTTGACGATTTGGCTGCGCTTAAACGCTTTCCAATCATAATACTTACTTATACTTCCATTAGTTCTTTTTCTTTGTCAGCAAGCATGCTGTCAACTTTCTTAATGAAATCGTTAGTAATAGACTGAATATTTTCTTCAGCAGCGCGGCTCTCATCTTCACTGATTTCTTTTTCTTTCAGCAAGTCTTTTACATCGCCATTCGCATCGCGACGAATGTTACGAATAGCCACACGGCCACCCTCTGCTTCGTTGCGCACTACACGGATTAGGTCTTTACGACGCTCTTCAGTTAGCGGCGGAAGAGGAATACGAATTGAACCACCCGCACTCATTGGGTTAAGGCCCAAATCAGACTGCATAATGGCTTTTTCAACCGCTTGGATAGCGCTTTTATCGAAAACAGTTAACGCTAGAGTACGGCTGTCTTCTGCAACGACGTTAGCCACTTGCTTTAGCGGCGTGTCTACACCGTAATAAGGTACCATGATGCCATCTAGAAGGCTTGGATGCGCACGACCTGTGCGGATTTTGCTGAATTGGCCCTTAAGAGAAACTAGGCTTTTTTCCATGCGCTCTTGCGCATCTAATTCAATTTCATCAATCACGATTTGTATCCTATTGTTCTTAATTAATCGTTGTCAGCGTGGCGAATAACAGTACCTTCTTTTTCGCCCATCACAACACGCTTCAGGCAACCTGGCTTATTCATGTTAAATACGCGAATTGGCAAGCTATGATCGCGCGCCAAAGTGAACGCTGACAAGTCCATCACTTTAAGTTCTTTTTCTAGTACTTCTTGGTACGTAAGTTCATCGTATAGCGTTGCCTCTGGGTTTTTCACTGGGTCGTCGCTATATACACCATCAACTTTAGTCGCTTTTAATACTGCATCGGCTTCAATTTCGATACCGCGCAAGCAAGCCGCTGAGTCTGTTGTGAAGAAAGGGTTGCCAGTACCGGCAGAGAAGATAACAACGCGGCCCGACTTAAGAAGGCTAATGGCTTCTGCCCAGTTGTAGGCATCGCACACGCCGTTCAACGGAATAGCAGACATCATACGCGCGTTAACAAAAGCGCGGTGAAGCGCGTCGCGCATAGCTAGACCGTTCATTACCGTAGCCAACATGCCCATGTGGTCGCCAACAACACGGTTCATTCCCGCTTTTGCTAGGCCTTCGCCACGGAACAAGTTACCACCACCGATAACAAGACCAACTTGAACACCAAGTTCAACCAGCTCTTTTATTTCTTGTGCCATTCTATCTAGCACTTTAGGGTCTATGCCAAAGCCTTCTTCGCCCATTAGGGCTTCACCACTAAGCTTTAACAGAATGCGTCGATATGCTGATTTTGGTGTGATACTCATAGTTTGAATCGTCCTCGTAAACCCGTTTTGTCCTATGTCTTTCAATAAAGCATTGACGTAAAAAACATAGGACAAAGCGCTTTCGTTTGTTTGGCAGGCGCACGCTTGTAACTCGCCTAGCTTCACACTTGCGCACTGCATTAGCAATACTAAAGATATGCAGCTATAAAAAAGCACCTCCTAGGAGGTGCTTTGTAGTTTATCTAACTATTGCGTAATGCAAAAGATAAACGCTCAATTATTTCTTAGCAGCTTCCATTTGAGCAGCTACTTCAGCAGCGAAGTCTTCAGTCTTCTTCTCGATACCTTCACCAACTTCGAAGCGTACGAAGTTAATTACGTCTGCGCTGTTGTTCTTAAGAAGCTCAGCAACAGAGATTGAAGGATCTTTAACGAAAGGCTGACCAGTCAAGCTCACTTCGCCAGTGAACTTCTTCATGCGGCCTGCAACCATTTTCTCAGCGATTTCAGCTGGCTTGCCAGACTGAATAGCAATTTCGATTTGGATTTCTTTCTCTTTCTCTACAACTTCAGCCGGAACATTCTCTGGCTTAACAAACTGCGGGCTAGCTGCTGCAACGTGCATTGCGATATCTTTCGCTAGCTCTTCGTCACCGCCAGTAAGGATAGAGATAACACCAATACGGCCGCCGTGTACATATGCACCTAACGTGTCGCCTTCAACGTTGATAACGCGACGAGGAGAGATGTTTTCACCAATTTTAGCAACAAGTGCATCACGAACTTCGCTTACTTTAGAACCGTTAAGTTCTGCATCATTAAGCGCGTCGATGTCGTTGATGTTATTAGCCGCTGCTACTTCTAAAAGCTCGTTACCGAACTTAAGGAAACCTTCGTCACGTGCTACGAAGTCAGTTTCACAGTTTAGTTCAAGCATGGTCGCGCGACCACCTTCAACTTTAGTAAGGATCACACCTTCAGCTGCGATACGGCCAGCTTTTTTAGCCGCTTTCGCTTGACCTGATTTACGCATGTTTTCAATGGCTAACTCAATGTCACCATCCGTTTCAACCAGGGCTTTTTTACAATCCAGCATACCTGCGCCAGTACGTTCGCGCAGTTCTTTAACTAGTGCTGCAGTCACTGCCATTTTTCAATTCCTCAGCATTAAATATAAATTCGTTAGGTAAAAGGGGCGATGTCGCCCCTCTCAATACGTTTCGTATTGTAGTACCGCCATATTATCTAGATATGACAGTAAGCAATCAGAATTACTCTGCCGCTTCTACGAAGTCGTCTTGCTCAGCTTGTACTTCAAGGTTGCTCTCGCGACCTGAGTTGATAGCGTTTGCAGCAGCATCCAAGTAAAGTTGGATAGCGCGGATAGCATCGTCGTTACCAGGGATGATGTAATCAACACCGTCTGGGTTAGAGTTTGTATCAACAACACCAACAACAGGAATACCTAGGTTACGCGCTTCTGTTACAGCAATGTGCTCGTGATCTGCGTCGATAACAAAGATTGCGTCTGGAAGACCGCCCATGTCTTTGATACCGCCAA
>JAXHTT010000073.1:0-18093 GCA_034190055.1 Pseudomonadota bacterium
TGTAATCCGCATTCACGTTTTAACCCGAAGAAACGAGTATCTTGTTCACTCATACCTTCTTGCAGCGACTGCGTTGTATGCCAGTCACCAATTGACACATAACCTTGTTCCCAAAGCGGGTGATAAGATAAGTCATTGTCTTTAAGGTAATAGTGAAGGTCTTTATTGCTCCAATCGATAATTGGATAGAGCTTAAATTGCTGACCTACTTTTTGTAGCACAGGTAGTTTGCCACGGGTATCGGATTGGCTTCGGCGCAAGCCGGCAAACCAAGTGCCTGCTTTTAAGTCTCCCAACGCACGCTGCATTGGCTCAACTTTGTTCATCTTGTTGTATTTTTCAATACCTTCAATGCCTTGCTCCCAAAGCCTACCAAAGCGTGCTTCTTGCCACGCAGATGACATTTTTGCGCTGTAAACGTGCAAGTTTAAATTAAGCTTCTCAACCAGTTCATCGATAAACTTGTACGTTTCTGGAAAAAGATAACCGGTGTCAGTAAGCACAACAGGGATATCCGGCTGTGCTTGAGTAAGCATATGCAGCATAACTGCCGACTGTGCTCCGAAACTCGAAGACACGATATGAGTATCGGGCAAGTTATCCAGCGCCCAAGCAACTCGCTCTTGCGCTGTCATTTTTTCCAACATATCGTTGATATCAGCAAGATCTTCCTTGCTGATATCAAGCGTAAGTGGTTGCTGCTTTTCTGCTGTATTATTCGTCATAGAAATCCCGTGCGGAGTCTACTACTGGTTTTACAACACCAGCGCGAACAACATAATCACCAAAGGCCTCGCCACTCTCACGCTCTTTAGCCCATTGACCAAGTAGCGTATCTAGCTCTGCCATGATTTCTTGTTCGCTAATGTTTTCACGATACATACGCGGGATACGTGTACCCTCGCGGTTACCCCCTAAGTGCAAGTTGTACTTGCCTGGACCTTTACCAACCAAGCCTACTTCAGACAACATCGCGCGACCACAGCCATTTGGGCATCCTGTTACGCGGAAGATAACACTGTCTTCTTCCAGGCCGTGTTTGGCAAGTAAGTCCTCTAGCTCGGTAACAGCATCTGGCAGGTAACGCTCAGCTTCCGCCATTGCTAGCGGGCAAGTTGGTAGTGCAACACAGGCCATTGAATCAAGACGCTGATTAGAAACACTTGGCGCAATAAGACCATGCTCACGAGCTAAGGCTTCTACTTTGTCTTTGTCCTGTGGTGGAACACCGGCAATAATCAAGTTCTGGTTCGCGGTTAAACGGAAATCGCCTTTGTGTATTTTGGCAATTTCTGCGCAACCTGTTTTTAGTGTTTTACCTGGATAATCCAAAATACGACCATTTTCGATAAACACAGTCAGGTGGTATTTGCCGTCAATGCCTTCAACCCAGCCAAAACGGTCACCACGGTCGGTAAATTCGTAAGGTCGGCTATCTTGGAAAGTCACGCCTGCGCGTTTTTCAACTTCAGCTTTGAAGTTGTCTACGCCAACACGCTCTAAGGTGTATTTAGTCTTCGCGTTCTTACGATTAACACGATTACCCCAATCACGCTGCGTAGTAACAACTGCAGCGGCAACGTCTAGCGTGTTCTCCAGCGGTATAAAACCAAAGTCAGAGGCTTTACGCGGGTACGTGCTCTTGTCGCCGTGAGTCATTGCAAGACCACCACCAACAAGTACGTTAAAGCCAACTAGCTGACCATTTTCTGCAATCGCAACAAAGTTAAGGTCGTTGGCGTGAACATCTACGTCGTTTTGCGGAGGAATAACCACGGTAGTTTTAAACTTACGCGGTAGATAGTTATCACCTAAAATAGGTTCAACAGGCTTTTCAGTAGTCTCAACTTTTTCACCGTCCAACCAAATTTCAGCATATGCGCGAGTCTTAGGAAGTAAGTGTTCACTTATCTTTTTCGCCCATTCAAACGCCTGAAGGTGAAGCTCGGATTCAACCGGGTTAGAGGTACATAGTACGTTTCTGTTTACATCGCCCGCCGTTGCAATAGAGTCAATGCCAGCTTTGTTCAGCATTTGGTGCATAGACTTAATCTTAGGCTTTAACACACCGTGAAACTGGAAAGTTTGACGAGTGGTTAAGCGAATGCTGCCGTAAATGGTGTGGTCAGCGGCAAACTTATCAATCGCTAGCCATTGGTCGGGCGTGATTACGCCGCCCGGTAAACGCGCACGCAGCATCACATTGTGAAGCGGCTCAAGTTTTTGCTTTGCACGCTCAGCGCGGATATCACGGTCGTCTTGTTGGTACATTCCGTGGAAGCGAATAAGCTGGAAGTTATCAGCTGTGAAACCACCGGTAAGATCATCTTTAAGATCGGTAGTGATGGTACCGCGCAAATTATTACTTTCGCGTTTTAAGCGCTCGTTGTCAGCCAGTTTGCCCTCAACGATAAATGGTGATTTTTCGTTACTCATTAATAGACATCCTTCTGATAACGTTTCGCTTTTCGTAACTCTACAACATAGGCTTTTGCATCGGCTTCAGATTTACCACCGTGCTCTTGCACAATACTAATAAGGGCATTTTCAACGTCTTTCGCCATGTGCATTGCATCACCACACACATAAAAGTGTGCGCCCTGCTCTAGCCATTCGTACACTTCTTTACCGTTTTCTAATAAGCGGTGCTGAACGTATACTTTTTCTTCTTGGTCACGAGAGAATGCAAGCGTAATTTTATCTAGCAGACCTTCTTTAACGTAACCTTGCCATTCTACTTGGTATAGGAAATCTTGCGTAAAATTAGGGTTCCCAAAGAACAACCAGTTTTTGCCTTCAGCGCCTTGAGCGTCACGCTCTTGCATAAAGGATCTAAATGGCGCAATACCCGTACCTGGGCCAACCATGATTACGGGTGTATTCGGGTCTTCTGGCAAACGGAAGTTATCGTTGTTTTCAACGAAAACTTCTACCTCACCGTTTTCTTCCAAATACTCACATAAGAAGCCAGACGCACCACCTTGGTGGCGGTGACCAAACGCTTCGTAGTCAACGTGAGCTACCGTTAAGTGCACCTCGTCTTCTACGTCAGCTTGGGCTGATGCAATAGAGTACAAGCGTGGTGTTAATGGACGCAGTGCATCTACGAGCTGCTGTTCAGATAACTTGCCTGGGTGGTCGCGCACAATATCAATGATTTGACGTTCAGCCATATAAGTACGCAGCTGCGCCTTATCTTCCATCAAGGTCGCTAATGTTTCAGAACCTGTTGCAGCTTGATATGACTTAATAAAGTTAGGGTAACTTAAGGTTAATTCAAGTTTAGACGTTAAGGCTTCAGTTAACGACATTGACGCATCACCTACAGATACTTCAGCATTACCATCTAACGACAAAATGCTATTAAGCTCTGATACCAAAGAAGCAGCGTTCCTGAACCAAACACCTAGCGCATCACCTGGCTTGTAGGTAATTCCGCTATCTTCAAGGCTAATTTCAATGTGACGGATATCTTTAACTGAATCGCGACCCGTAATCTTCTGCGCATCGATTAACGTTGCTTTGAACGGTGCCTTTTTAGTGTATGTCTGTGCTGCTACGCCTTGTACTGCTGCGCCAGTTTGCGCCGCTACCGCCGCCTGTGGTGCTGCGCTAAAATCATCTTTTAAAGATGCAATCAGCTTATTAAGCCAAGCCTCGGCTTCTGCTTCATAATCAACATCACAATCCAGACGCTCAACGATAGGTTTGCCACCAAGCTTGCCTAAGCGCTCGTCAAAGTCTTTACCTGTTTGGCAGAAAAACTCATAACTGCTATCGCCTAGACCCAACACTGCGTATTTAGTGCTTGCCAGCTTAGGTGCTTTCTTACCCGCTAAGAATTCGTGCAATTCTATGGCGTCATCTGGCGCATCACCCTCACCGTGGGTACTCACAAATACCGCCACATGAGTTTCAGCCTTTAAGTTGCGCGGCTTGTAATCAGCCATGCTAACAAGCTTGCTGTTAAAGCCTGCTTCCTCTGCTTTGGCTTGACACTGCGCAGCCACACCTTTCGCATTACCCGTTTGTGAGCCATACAAAATAGTTAGCGTTGGTGCATCGCCGGCTACCGCAGGGGCACTTTGTAACGCTGGGGCAACCGAACCACCTTGAGCAGCCGCCATGCCTGCAGCATAGCCACTTACCCAAGTAAGTTGATCACGATTTAAGCCTGCAATGGCTTGCGTAATCGCATTCCACTGCTGTTCGTTTAATACCGCGCCTGGCGCTGAGTTTGAATTAGAATCTTGTGACATAGTCTTTTAGCCTTTTATCAATGGCGCTAAGGCTAACGGCTTTCTACAAGAAGAGAAAAGAATAAATGAAACTTTTTTATTACTGAATGTGCTAATGACTGTGTGAATAGGTAATAACGTACGTGAACATAACCCTCGGGAAATAAAAAAGGCGTGAACTGCACAAGCAGTCACGCCTTTAAAAACATATAGTTAGTGCTTAAAAATGCAGTTCTAAGCCCGCGAATACGCCGTCAAATTCCATGTCAGCGTAAACATCATCAAGGTCTTCAATATCAACCGTTACGTTTCTGTAACCAACTTGAAGGGTCATATCGACAGCTAAACTTTCAATGAACGAGTATTGAACAGCAGCTTGATAATCACTTAGTTCATGATCATCAAATGATAAATAACTACCTTCAAAATATGCAGACAGCCCTGTGAACGGCAGCCCTAACTGCGCTTTAGAATACGCCATTGGCACAATGCCAGAAAATTCAGCAGAGCCGCTGGTGTTACTGTCTGTCTCAACAACACTTAAAGCGCCATCAATATATTTTGCATTCACACCAAGGTCAAAACTGACCAAGTCGTTATCAAACAACTCGTAGTACAAAATGAAATCAGTTGCATCAAGCTCGATATCAGTGTTTACAACAGCATCACTTCGGAACAACTCATCATCAAAGATGAATTCAGATTGAAGCGCTGTAGTCCCAGAATTATCTAACGTAGTGTGATTTACCTTCACATTAGGTAAGAAAGGTACTGGGTGTTCAAAGGCAATATATAACGCCGTATTGGTTTCATCATCAAAGTTGAAATCAGCAGTGTTATTAGTATCTGCAAAACCGCCCTGCGTGTCGGTTTGCCATACTTGAGCACCAACGTAAACGCCTGCGATAGTGTCTGCTTGAGATGAAACTGAAAATAATGCGCATCCCAATGCGGCAGCTATAAGACCTTTTTTCATTAATTATCCTTGATTAAGAAGTTCTGATATTTCAATTAAAGCAGCGTTTGCGCGAGAAATATAGTTAGCCATAACTAAAGAGTGATTCGCTAACATACCAAAGCCGCCGCCATTTAAAATCATCGGACTGTAAACAGACTGTTGTGTTGCTTCCAGTTCGCGAATAATTTGCTGAAGACTAACTAATGCATTCTTATCTTCAAGCACATCGTTGAACTCGATTTCTACAGCTTTGAGAAAGTGTAGAAGAGCCCAGGTCGCGCCACGTGCTTCATAAAAGTTATCATCTAACTTCCACCAGCTTGTCTGCACAACACGTTGGTTGCTGCTAGGCGTAGATTGCTTCGCGTTAGCGTCACCAGCTAAATCTGTATTAACTCTAGCAGATCCTACGCTTGCGCTTAATCTTTGTGAATAGCTACCCAACCGTTTTTCAACCTGCTTTAACCATTCTCGCAGGTTATCAGCACGGGTATAGAACTGACTGTCTGAATTGCGTGTGTTTGCCAACTCGTCTCGATACTTTTTGAGAAGTTCGATACCTTCAGCATAGCTAGATTCAGACGAAGGTAATGCCCAGCTTTTGTGATCCATATTGAATTTAGGGTGGGCTTTTGTCAGGTATGGGTTTTCAATGGATTGAGATTGAGAGCGGCTGAAATCTTTGCGCATAGAAAGCGCGAGATCTCGCACCATCTCTAGTGCTCCAAACTCCCACGCAGGCATGTTATCTAAAAAGACACCAGGAGGAATGACATCATTTGAAAGGTAACCTCCAGGTTTATCCAGCAACGTTTCTGACACATCAATCATGGTGGTGGTCAGTGTGTAACCCGCAATGCTTGTTGGGTTTTCAACAGGTGAATTTTGCTCTAAGCGTTTTCTAACATCAAACGTGTCTGGAGATAAACTCCAATACCACCCGATTAACCAGAACAGTAAAAAAATCACCACAGCGACAATCGCTATCTGTTTTGAGTTAATAGATTGTCTCATATAAACACCAACCTTCCTTTTAAATAACAAATAGCCGACGGTGGTCAGCTATTTGAAACAACTAATATTACGTGAAAAATGCGAAACCTTTATGACGGTTACAGTTATAACACCACCTTTTACTACGTTAACACAATTTAAATTTATTTATGTTAATTATAAAGTATGGCGCATGTTTACGTCATTTTGTTGCTTATAAGCAGCAGAGTTACGATTTTTCAGAGCATATAGCCCAATACCGATTAGTATAATTGGCCAGAAAGCACTAACGCCCAACACCAGCAAAGCCAAAAAGCCTGCACCTAAAGCTAAAAGAATCGTACCCATAACGCTTATAGCAACAACAAAGCCCACTATGGCAAGGGCAACACCAATTAACGAAAGCACTGCCACGTTTTCCCAAGGACTTAGCAACTCGTCAGACATAACAAGGTGCATGCCGAGCCAGCTATCTACAAGGCTTCCCAAACAATTCACCAAAATAATGGCGATGACTAACGCAATTAAAAAGCTTTTCATTACACTAATCTCGGTAATAAGATAACGGCTGCCACGTAAGCTACTAGCGTGATGGGGGTTGCGATAAATAAACCCGCTACTGCTGCCGCTCTTACCCATACTGCATCGATATCAAAATAACGTGCAACCCCTGCACACACACCTGAAATAATGCCAGAATCAAGGTCTCTATAAATTCGCTTCTGTGATGGTACTTTCATCATCTTCTCCAAAAATGTTTCTTTCGATATCTACAATATAAGCTGGCGGTAGCCAAGGTCGCTTAAGCGACCTTTTTCTTCTTAAGCTCTGCCAGTTCCTTTTCAATCGCTTCGTCTGCTTCCATTGCGTCGAACTCAGCTTGTAATGACGTTGCTTCATTAGACTTCGTTAAGTCATATGCATCCACTTGCGCTTCAAGATGGTCAATGCGCTGTTCATAGCTTTCAAAACGCATCATTGCATCGTCAATTTTTCCTTCGTGGTCAGCCTGCTTCACCTTCAAGCTTGTTTGCGCTGAATTTTTGCGCTGAACTAAGGTTTTTTGCTTAGCTTTGGCTTCTGCTAATTTACTGTTCAACCTTGCAGTATCGCCTTGAATTTTTTCGATACTTTCTGCAAGTTGCGCTTCTTGCTCTTTAAGAGAGTCAAGTTTCGAAACATACTTCTGCTTCTCTATTAGCGCCGCTTTTGCCAAAGACTCTTTGTCATTGTTCATTGCGATCTGCGCTTTATGCTGCCAACTATCAACTTGTTTGTTTGCTGCTTCCATATGACGCGCTAGTGTTTTTTGCTGAGCAATAAAGCGCGCCGCGTCGGTGCGAACCTCAACCAGGGTTTCTTCCATTTCTTGAATAATCAAACGAATGATTTTTTCCGGATCTTCAGCTTTATCCAACATCGCGTTGATGTTTGCTTGAACAATATCGTTAATGCGTGAAAACATACCCATGATTCTTTCTCCGTTAAAAGTAGTGTTGTGGCTTCCAGCATTTATTCTCTTGTACACACTGCTAGTTGCCGCTGACTGAGTTCTCCTCAACACTTCTAGTATTACAATGACCATGCCATTTATTTATACTATTGATATATATGAATTTTATTAAAAATTCAGCTTGAAACTGCTTTTTAACTCTAAATTTAGATACGATTAATTAGTGTATTTAACCAACAATATTGTTAAATTGACCACTCCCAGTTTCATGGCATTTATGTCTTTCCCTAATAGACTTATTTCACTGTTGAATAGATACAAAAAAAGCGCCCGTAGGCGCTTTTATCAATGCTGATTGAACATTAATCAGCGTCTTTATCTGTATCTTGGTTGTCCGCTTCCGTGACGGCTAAGTCGGTAACACTAACTTTACCGCTTCCACGTACCTCTTGGGGGCTCAATTCAAAGTGGTAGGTGGCGTTGGCCACTGCTTGGTATACATCAGACTTTATCTCTTGTGTAGTTGTAGTTACTGCATTTGAAACTACATGCGTCAAAAATGTTTGAAGCACTGACTCTTCTGCATTTGCTACACCGCTTGTCATGCTTGCTGTCAGTAAAGTTGCTGCGATTAGTGAAGTTTTCATGTTATCCCTCTAGATTTAGTCAGTGCAACAACACGTTGTCGTCGCGATACTTAGAGGATTGCGAGAGGTATGCCAACTCCTTAAAATCAACTTAAGCATTTGATTTATATAAATTTAAGAAAAAGCTCGCAAAAATGCGAGCTTCGGATACGATTGAACAAATATTAAACTTTGGTCAAAAGCACTAAGTTGTTAGCCTTTTTGACTATTGTACTCAGCAACTTCTTTTTGCGCGCTCTCGACGGCGTCTAACGCATTGAGAAGTAAATTAGGATCTGGATTCTTACCTGTACCATTTTGGCTTAAGTATCTTCGCCAAATTCGTCCACCTGCTTGCCCTTGATAAAGGCCCAGAATGTGGCGAGCTGCGTGCCATGGCTTAAAATACGGGTCTTCTTGGCGCTCAATGTACTGCTGCATTTGAAGTACTATTTCACGACGTGACAGGCTCTGTGCACTAACATCACCAAATATGTCTTTATCAACTGTAGACATGATATAAGGGTTTGCGTAAACCTCGCGCCCAACCATCACACCGTCAACGCTCTCTAGCTGTTGCTGGGTTTCAGCGAGCGTTTTTATACCACCGTTAATGCTAATTGATAATTCAGGGCGCGCCTGTTTTAGTCTGTGGACCCGAGGGTAATTCAAAGGCGGAATTTCACGGTTTTCTTTTGGGCTTAGACCTTGTAGCCACGCTTTTCTTGCATGAACGATAAAGGTATCACAGCCAGCGTCTGCCACTATATCGATGAAACGAGCAAAGTCTTCATCTTCGTCCATGTCGTCAATACCGATACGGCATTTTACCGTTACGGGGATATCTACGGCAGCCTGCATAGCCTTAACGCAGCTAGCTACCACTTCAGGTTGCGCCATCAAACAGGCACCGAAGCTGCCGTTTTTTACTCTATCACTTGGACAGCCTACGTTTATATTGACTTCATCGTAGCCTCGCGCTTGTGATAACTCAGCACACTTAGCCATGTCAGCGGGGTCGCTGCCGCCTAGTTGAACTGCCACTGGATGTTCTTCTTGGTTGTAACCAAGATAATCACCTTTCCCGTAAATGATCGCGCCTGTAGTGACCATTTCAGTATAAAGCAGCGTGTGCTTAGACATTAATCGTAAAAAGTAGCGACAGTGGCGGTCAGTCCAATCCAGCATTGGGGCAACAGAGAACTTACGATTTAATGGAGTGATAGACACGACAGGAACCTCAGACACAATTATTACTTATAAACCTCGCGTAGACGCGAGCGGCGTATAGTACCTATGTTCAATAAAAAAACAATGTCGCTTGCCATTATTTGATAGGCCTATTCAAGCCTTAAAAAACAGTTCAAATCGCATGTTACATTGGAAAGTATTTATGGCTCATTCAACTTACTGAAAAGATGGCGCTTTTTGTATAAGGATTTTTGTAGGTATTTGCCACTATTATGCTTTTTACGTATTTCAAAGTGAGTGATTAGCGGCTATTGTATAAAAAGAAAATTAGTATTATTTACATAGACAAAAATGTGATCGCAGGCTATTTGCTACTAATAGCAAACGTACTGCACCTTCCGGAGACATTTTATGGCGGACAAGAAGCCGAAGGATCAGCAGGCGCAAGACGTTAACGCAACGCAGAGCGCTCCTCAACCCGCTGACGAACTTGCTCAACTTAGAGAAATATTATTCGGTCAGACAAACCGTGCTTTTCGCGCAGATCTTTCCGAACTAGAGTCGCGTGTAAATGACAGCTTCGCTAAATTGAACACACACCTCGATGATCAGTTCAACGACATACGTAAGCTTATCGATGACCAGATAACGGAGCTATCTAACCAACTAGCTAGCGCAAATGACAATCACAGTAACGTACAAGAGCAGCTTCAGAACACGACTGACAAACTACAAAGCGAGTTAGAGATTGCCGAAACAGCTGCTAAAAACGATAACGACGCGCTAGAAGCACATGTGGTGAAAGAGTTGGAATCACTGGACAACTTATTTAGCAAGCGTCATCAAGAGTTGTTAGAAAAGCTTCAACAGGTTACCAGCGAGCTTTCAGAGAGTAAAACTGACAGGAAAACACTGGCAAACTTACTTTCAACCATGGCAACCAACCTCGCTACTGATCATTAATTAATGAGTGACAAGGTGCCGTCGTCTGAATTGCCGGACAACTCTCTTGAAAAAGTTAGAGAGCTACTTATTGGACGAGATGACAAGTTCGTTCAACAGAAGCTTGATCGCGATGCAAAGGGCTTTGTGAGCAATGTTGTTTCTGAAGCGTTATTTGAACGGGAAACAAAAGATGGTTCGGTTAACAAGGTTTTAGTTCCCCTTGTTGAAAAATCTCTGCACCGCTCTATTGAAGCCAATAGCGAAAAGATTGTAGGCACACTTTATCCGTTGGTCGGCACGTTAGTAAGAAAGGCCGTTTCTTCATTTCTCGTTGAGTTTGTTGAGCGAACCAACGCATTAATTGAAAATAGCTTTAGCCCCAAAAGTATCTCGTGGCGCTTTAAAGCCTGGCAGTCTGGCGTTAAATACTCTGAATATGTCGCATCGCAAATTTACCAGTATCAAGTTCAACAGTTGCTTGTCATTCATCGTGAAACCGGCACCTTACTTCACAGTATCTCGTCCGACCCAGAAAAAGAGAAAGATGCAGATCTCATCTCTTCAATGCTTGTGGCCATCAATGATTTCGTTGCAGATGCGTTTAGCGTAACCGCTACCGAGTCTGATAACGAGCTAGGCGAGATTAAAACAGAAGATTTTACGTTACTGATTAAAATTGGCCCTCAAGCATTACTTGTCGCAGCGGTCACGGGAAGTATTCCTCCTGAGGTTCGCGGCAAGCTTCAGCAGGCTCTAGAGGATTTTCATCAGTTTTACCAACAACCTTTAATTAATTACGAGGGTGACAATGCCCCTTTTGAAGGATGCGAAACTATCCTTGCAGATTGCTTGGTCAGCGAAAGAAAAGAGGGTGAGGGCAAAAAGTCAAAACGCTTGATAGGCGCTGCCGTGCTTTTGGTAATCTTCTCCGCCTTAGCGGTACTTTCCTTTATGCGACTATCGCTAAGTATTTTAAAAAGCGATTTACACGAGCTTACTCCTCCGCCAGGTATCATTGTTACCGATACCTATATATCAAATGGCATTGTACATACAAAAGTACTGCGCGACCCTGTTTCCACCAGCATTGAACAATGGCTCAGCGACAATGGAATCGATGCAGAAAAGGTCACGGTAATTGAAGAGCCCTTTGTCTCTTTAAAACCAAGTGTGGTAGAGCGCAAACTTGAAACGCTCGTTAACGAATACCCACTTAACGAACTTGAAAGCATAACTATAGAAAAAGAAGAAAACCGCAGATTCTTGATATCAGGAACTGTATTTAACACCACCGCGATAGAGCTTACTCGGCAAATAAGTGCAATCCCAGGTCTATCAGCAGTTTCCGTAGACACTGCTGCCTTAAACGTAAAACCGGCGTATAACGTTGATGATGCCGTGCTTCAAAAAGCAATGTTAAATCGACTCGTTAACAAGGTTTCTTCACAAAATGTACTTTTTGCTACTAACCAAGAGGCGCTTTCTGAAGTACAGTTAGCAAAATTAGAAGCACTGGCGAACGACATAAAGCGATTATTAACGCTCGCGGACAAGACAAATGCTGTTGTGAGTATTGTCGTGATGGGTGCCAGTGACAACTCTGGCTCGACCGCACGCAATCGTACCCTTAGCAAAAAACGAGCAGATAATGTTGTGAGTTCATTAATTTCACTAGGTGTAGAAAGTGATATCCTTATACCTGTAAGCTTAGGGGAACTACCGTTGCAGAATGCATCAATGGGGCGTTCAGTTATGTTAAATGTTTTAATATCCAGTGAGCAATAGTAAGGAAGCTTTGCGGTGATACAGAAAAAAGTTTGTATTTTAGGGCCCACTGGTGTTGGTAAAACAAGCCTAGTAAAGCAGTTTGTTGAAGGTATTTTTTCCGAAAAATACAAGACAACTATTGGCGTAAAAATAGACAAAAAACAAGTCAATAAAGAAGGACGAGGTGTTCAGCTTCTCCTTTGGGACTTAGAGGGTATCGATAGATACTGTGGCTTTAATCCCCGCTACCTTCGCGGAGCCAGCGCTTATATTATCGTTGTTGATCAAACTCGCTCTCAATCTTTACTTGAGGGTATAGAAATTCTTGACCTTGCGCGGGAACATTACCCAGACATTCCCGCCTTTTTCGTAGTGAATAAAACTGACCTCCCCACTAGCTGGCATTGGAGTGAGGAAGAGCTGAATAATTACGCACAGAGGTTTGCATCACTTACTAAAACAAGTGCGAAAACCGGTGAAAATGTAGAAAACTTATTCAATACGATTGCGTTTTGGTAGGAGAATGCCATGGATATCCATTTACTGAATGCGTTGGGCATTACTAACTGCGCGTTGTTTAAGTGTAACTCTGAAACCGACATTGCGTGCTTAACACCGGAAATTCCATGGTTAGCTGACGTTGTTTCGCTTGACGATAACAACAGACTGCAAAAAAAACATATTCCCTCTTTATTTCTGCATGACTTTTTTACTGACGCTGATGAGGTTTGGAAAGGTAACACCTCGTTTACGCTATCTTCGGGCTTTTGGACAGAACAAAGCGAACATCAGGTTTTGCGTCTAGAAGCCTTGGCTATAAATAGCGGCTCAGGCTCTCGCTACCTCGTGCTGAAAAACGTTGAAGAGCAATTTGATGAAAAACGACAAACGCTGCAAGCGGCTCGTGAACTACTGTTAAGCCACCATGAAATTGTAGGGCAGCATGAGTACATTAGGCACAAGTTGAACAATGTATTGCGCAAAAACACTCGATTGCAAAAGCTAGTCCCCCCCATACAGCAAGCTATACATAATCTAGAAACGGGCGTTGTTATTTTAGATAATGAGGGCGCGTTAATTTTAGACAACAATGCATCACATCGGCTTCTGCTATGTAATAGCACTACACCAAGCTCTCTTCGTATCGGTGAGCTGATAAAAGGCATCGATGCGCCATCTACTTTTCTACCAGCGTTAGTACATCGCAAAGCACCATGGCAAGGTGAAATATATTGGCAACCAGTAGACGATTATAAAGTCTGGCTTCAAGTTACCATTCATCCGGTGCTACAAGGCGATGAGCTCACTCACTGGGTATACCTATTTACTGATATCACGCACATACACAGTAAAGAGCAAAACGTACTTACCGCCAGCGGCATGGATTCGTTAACAAAAGTTGCGAACCGCAATTCGTTTACCAGCACGATAAGGCGGCTGATACAGGAAGAAACCCCTTTTAAGTTGTTTATCATTGACATTTGCGACTTCAAAAAGATTAATGAGGCGCTGAGCTATCAATCTGGGGATGAAATTTTAAAGTCTTTTGCTTTACGGCTACAAACCTTCGTTGGCAACAGCGGATTTATTGCGAGAATCGGCAGTAACGAGTTTGCCCTCGTAAAACGAATAGATACTTTTAGAGATGTAAGCACTACCGAGTATGTTAAACAGCTTTTAACCAAACTCACCCAGACCTACACCGTGCTTAACGGCAACGAGACCAACCTAGGTGTTAATATTGGTGAGGCGAGTTTTCCACAGGACTGCTGTTCATCAGAAACGCTGCTGCAATGTTCAGATATTGCACTTCAAGCCGCTAAATATCAGGGCAGAAACGTCGTCCTTGCATACAGTGAAGAACTACAAAGGCAGCATCATGACATTCATGAACTTGAAACAGAGCTTCGCAACGCCATTAAAAATAGCGAGCTTAAACTCTTTTTACAGCCCATCGTCGATCTCTCTTCTGGAAAAGTCGTAAAGTGTGAAGCGCTCGCAAGGTGGATAACGCCTGAAAATAAATTTATCTCGCCAGAAATATTTATTCCTTTGGCAGAGAAAAGTGAACTCATTTTCCCCTTTGGCGAATGGCTAATTAATGAAGCCTGTAATGCTATTGAAGCGTTAAAAGCAGCTAACTTAAACATTCGATTGGCAATTAATATATCAGGTCGCCAAGTATCAGATTTAACACTGCTTAATCAAATTAAAAACGCACTGAATGATCATCAACTACAAGGTTCGAACTTATCTATCGAATTAACGGAGAGCGTATTCGTTGATAGCCTAAACACAGTATCTGTTTTGCTTAACGAGCTCAGAGCTATGGGAATTACTGTATCGATTGACGATTTCGGTACGGGTTTCAGCTCGCTCGTTTATTTGAAAAAATTGCCGATTGATGAGCTTAAGATTGACCGTTCTTTTGTGAGTGAGCTTGAGAAAAATACCGACGACCAGGCTATCGTTCAGGCGATTCTCGGGCTTGCGAGTAATTTAAATATCAAGATTATTGCTGAAGGCATTGAAACGCCACAACAACAGCAGTTTCTAAAGAATCACCAATGCGCATACGGCCAAGGATATTTGTATCAGCAACCCGTTGCGATTGATGAGTTCATCTCACAGGCGCATAAGCTAACGTAACCTGAGGCCTTTTGATTAAACCTATATAAGCAGCCGGAATGTCTTCCGGCTGCTTGATGCACTTTATTGGCTTAAATAAACACGCTCAAATTAAACCCATATGGCCTGCGTGGAACTCTAGATGCTCTTCGATAAAAGAAGCAATGAAGAAATAACTATGATCGTAACCTTCATGCATATTCAGCGTAAGCTGCGTATCTGATTGCTGCGCTGCGTGCACTAGCGATTGAGGCTTAAGCTGTTCGTGCAAGAACTCATCTTTTGTGCCCTGCTCTACAAGTAAAGGCACGCTATGGGTTTTGCTTGCTAATAGCAAAGATGCATCGTAGTCCTTCCACGTTGTTTTGTCTTCGCCCAGGTACCGGCCTAATGCTTTTTCTCCCCATGGGCAATCTGACGGATTCGAAATAGGGCTAAATGCCGATACAGATACGAACTTATTGGGATTACGCATGCCGATAACAAGCGCACCGTGCCCGCCCATAGAATGTCCGCTAATCGCCCGCTCTTTTGTCACAGGGAATTCACTTTCGATAAGCGTTGGCAGTTCATCAACAATGTAGCTGTACATGTTGTAGTGCTTGTCCCATGGTGCTTGTGTTGCGTCCACATAGAAGCCTGCCCCTAGACCGAAGTCATAAGATCCTTCTTCATCATCTGGCACCCCATCACCACGAGGCGATGTATCAGGCGCAACAATAGCCATGCCTAGTTCCGCCGCCAGCTTCATTGCACCGGCTTTCTGCATAAAATTTTGGTCGGTACAAGTTAGGCCTGATAACCAATATAGAACCGGAACCGGTTTCTCTTTCGAGGCAAATGGGGGAAGAAAGATTGCGAAAGTCATGTCGCATTGTGTGGTTTCAGCTTTGTGGGTATAGCGCAAATGCTGTCCCCCAAATGCTTTATTTTCGCCAATAAGCTCCATTTCAGCTCCTTAAATTCATAAATTTGCACCTTTATTGTGGAATCAGTAAAGGCTCTATCGGATTTTAGATCAAGTTCGTTTACACTAAGCGCCTAATTTTTGAGGTAAGTACAATGGTAAAAGCCCTGTTGCATCATATTGTTGGCACTATTTCGGTTATCTGCTATTTCCTGAATACAGTTTTGTGGTCAACGCCTATATTCATACTCGCGATTTTTAAGTTAATCCCTTTTGCCCCATGGCGTCGCTTCATCTCCTATTTGCTCGATGCTTGCGCTACCGCGTGGATTGGTTTCAACAACCTGAATCAGCGCATCAGCGGTCGAACCAAATGGCAAGTAAACGGACTTGAAAAACTTACTCGAGACGATTGGTATCTCGTTATTGCTAACCACCAATCTTGGGTCGACATCTTAGTTCTTCAACGTGTATTCAACCGAAAGATCCCTTTTCTAAAGTTTTTCCTTAAAAAAGAATTGATCTATGTGCCGATACTAGGCCTTGCTTGGTGGGCGCTGGACTTTCCGTTTATGCGCCGATATTCAAAGTCATTCTTGGCTAAAAACCCCCATCTGAAAGGGAAAGACATGGAAACCACGCGCAAAGCGTGCGAAAAGTTTCGCAATAAACCCGTCAGCATAATGAACTTCGTAGAGGGCACGCGCTTTACGCAAGCAAAGCATGACAAACAAGCTTCGCCGTTCGCTCACTTACTGAAGCCCAAGGCTGGCGGCGTGGCCTTTGTATTATCAGCAATGGGAGAACATTTGCATAAGCTTATCGACGTAACCATAGACTACCCGAATGGCGTCCCTTCTTTCTGGGACTTCGTTAGCGGTAAAGTGCGCGATATTCGTGTAAATATCAAAGTAATGCCTATTAAGGACATTATGGAAAATGGCGTATTTAACGAAAATTACTTTGACGACCCGCAAGTTCGCGCCCGTTTTCAAACGTGGCTAAATGAACAATGGCACGCCAAAGATCAGCTTTTAGATTCACTTAACGCAACTCAGAAACCATTATGATTCGTGTAGTACTTGCGCCTTTTATTTTTGTTTTGCACACCACGCTGCAAATTCTGAACCTCGCTCTATGGGGCGGACTAATTATTCTACTTGGCTTGGTAAAACTGCTGTTACCAAATGGAAGAATTAGAACTGCCTGGAACAAGGTTATGCATGCCCTAATGTTTAGCTTTGGGCGTATTAGTGTGCTGTTAATCAGGCTATTTAATAAGGTTGATATTGAGTGTTCGGTTCATGGTGAGCTTTCAAAAAACAGTTGGTATTTAATTATCGCTAATCATCTGAGTTATTTAGATATTATTCTGCTTATTGAATTTGCCACACACCGCATTCCCGCGCCTAAGTTCTTTCTCAAAAAAGAGCTTATCTGGTTACCCTTTGTTGGGTTAGGCGCTTGGGCGCTCGACATGCCCTTTATGCATAGATACACCCGCGCATATTTGGAAAAAAATCCGGACAAGAAAGGCAAAGACTTAGAAACCACTAAAGCGTATTGTGAAAAGTTTAGAACGGTTCCTACTACCGTCATCAACTTTGTGGAAGGAACGCGCTTCACAATCCAAAAGCATTTATCTAAGCAAAGCCCTTACGAAAACCTACTGCCACCAAAAGCGGGCGGGGTTTCTTTCACGCTTTCAGCTATGGGTGAGCTATTTACTAACGTGCTAGATATCTCGCTACTTTACCCTGAAAATAAACGTCACCCAATGATGGCAATGCTGAGCGGTCAAATGACAAAAATCGTTATCGACGTAAACGTTACCCCAGTGCCAGAGCTACAACAAGAATCAGAACGCACTGAGTCTGAGTTTCGTCTTTATTTCCAAAACTGGTTAAATGGTCTGTGGGAAAATAAAGACAAACGTATAAAGAAACTGTTGGAGTCGTAAATAATGGAAGTCAGTGCTTCAGTACGCGATCATTTCATTCATTTGGTTAAAGACGTTTTTCCAAAATTGACCACTGAAGATCCGCTTTACAATTTGCTTGCTCTAGGCTCTATACTATTCGTAGCAGTCCTAATCTACGTGGTTGCGCGTCTGCTAGTGCGCCCACAAATTGCTAACTGGGTTTATAAATCGGATAATAAGTGGGATAACGCGCTACAAGAGCACGGCTTCTTTAGGCGTTTAATGCACCTCTTCCCGGCTCTCTTTATTTACATCACTACCCCTATACTCATTGATAACGAAGCAGTCATACATGGATTGGTGATTAAGAGTGCTCAACTATACATGCTGTATAGTGGGCTATTAGCTTTGTACGCCATGCTAAGTACAGTAGAAGATGTCTACAATGCTTCAGCCCTATCCCGGC
>JAXHTT010000074.1:0-18076 GCA_034190055.1 Pseudomonadota bacterium
AATGACGTACGTGTTTTGACGTCAACTGATTGTGCGATAGCTCAGCGGTCCATGAACATTCTCAATCGCTCAAATGTTGAATGGCAATCTGAAAACTCAGCCACATGTTATGTTGTCTCTGAATATTACAATGGAACAAGGCGGCAAAAAGAAGTCAGGAACCAAATAGAAAGCAGTATTATAGAATATGTGAAGGGAAAGAACCTAAATCTCAATGATTTAGGTAAAGGTGAGGAATTGACTGGTCTAGATATTGAGATCGATGGCCATTCAGTAGACCTTAACTTTTATCGTGACTTAAATGATAAGTCTATCATTGCTATTGTTGGTGACGCTGAAAATCGCTTGGTTTTTAAACTTGGCCTTTTGTTGGAACGCTCTACAAATCACGAATATAAGTTAAATTCGGTAACACTAAGCTTAGAGAGAGGGATGTCTAAAATTGATGGGATGACCCATGCGCTAGCATTTATGGATGGCGAAATAAATGAATTAACTAATACCATTGCTGACGACGAGCAGTGCCGAAGAGAACTTGCTAAAAACCAAGCAAAAAACCAATATTGGGGGTCTTATATTGGCCAAGGTTTAGATTCTTCAAATATTTTAGAGCCATTCTCTCCAGGAATATGCAAAAGAACAGTGAGTATGCGTACTTGCTATGCGAATAGGGGCCAGGCTCCTTGTACAGAGACAGTGTACTCTTTTCCGGAGCGGTGCGATTGACGGAAAACAGAACTAAATTATGCCTGGCCTTTTCAGCAACGCCTTTACAGGCACTTAGCAGGTTTTGGTAATCCAGCCAGTTTGGTGGCTTGCTTAGCGGGGCCTTTTTTAAAAAGTCGCTGCAGGTAGCGGCTATTACCTTTTTCCGGTCCAAATTTATTGGCCATGGCTTTCACCAAAGCACGAATCGCTGGGCTGGTTTCGTATTCTTCATAGAATGCGCGTACGAATCGAACGACTTCCCAATGGGCATCAGTAAGCTCGATATTCTCTTGTTGGGCCAGCGACTCAACCATACCTTCTTCCCAAAGCGTGTAGTCTAGTAAATAGCCGGCTTTATCAGTAGGGATCTCTTGACCATTATAGGTAAAGCTAAAGGTTTCTTGTGTCATTAAAGTGTTACCCAATGCGTATTTTTTGCTGACAAAGCAGCAAACTCTCTGGAAGTGATAGACATAGCTTGCTCTGGCAACTGAGCACCTCTTGCCGATGCATCGCTATCGACAAATGCCAAATTAAGTGGTGATTCTTCTTTCAAGTGATTCGTTAATTCTTCAAAAAACAAACTTTCGATTGTAGGGGCGTAAACACCGTCGCCTATACAAACCACACAGACATTTACGCTTAATTGCTCTAAGGCTGCTATAAGAAACTGTTTGTCAGCAACGGAAATGGTTGGCGTTGAAATAGTAATAAGCATCAAAAGGTCACCACATGGTCAGCGCTTTGAATTAACGTAACTTTTTCAGGTGAAGTTATCCAGTTGCATTCAAGCTCTTCAACTAAATCAGTATTAGCGAGTACGTGTTCAATATCATAAGTTTCTGCGCTCGCTTTACACACAAAGCACTCTTCGATATCGAAAAACGGCATGCTAGCTAGACGTTTGGTGTGATTTTTTAGCCCTTTGGTAGAGGTAGCTTTAACAAGCTGCAGCACACCTTGGTTTTCAAAAAGCACTTTAACCTCGTGCCCATAATTTGTTGCAGCAAGCGCAAAATCTAAACCGTCTTGGCTTTTCGCGTTGGAAAAAGGGCTTTGCGTAAACCTAATAAGTAGTTGCGCCATTAGAATTGTACCAACCTGTTGCAATCATGGAGCGCAGTGAAGAATTCGCCTAAACCTGCTTGCTCGAAAGGCGCGGTTAAATTGGCCTGAGACAGCCCATTTTCTTTTGCCTCTACCTCACTAACAATACCTCGCTTTACTGCGGCAGTAATGCATACAAGTAATTTTACTTTGTGCTCAGTCGCTAGAGCCTTCCAGCTATCTAGTGCGTAGAGCTCGTCACCCGTATTAAGCATTAGGTTATTAGTGTGGTGTACACCTTCGCTATAAAAGAAAACGTTGTTTATTACATCACCATTATCGATTACACCTTGCGCAAAGGAGAGGGCACGTAATGCCGTGTCGCCTTGCAACGGTGATGATGTGATAAGTATTGAATATTCTGCCATACAAATAAAAACACCCCGGTTAAGGGGTGTTTGTCTTTTTAAACCTTTAACGCTAAATTAATCGTCGCCACCAAACGCACCTAGAAGGTGAAGGATAGACGTGAACAAGTTGTATATGTTCAAGTATAGCGAAACTGTAGCGCGAATGTAGTTTGTTTCACCACCGTGGATGATACGACTTGTATCAAACAAGATGAAACCAGACATAATAAACACAATCGCTGCACTAATTGCTAGGCTTACCGCAGGTACTGCGAAGAAGATGTTCGCAATAGCAGCTACAAGCACTACAACTAAACCTACAACCAAGAAGCCACCCATAAACGAGAAGTCTTTCTTAGTGGTAAGGGCGTAACCAGATAGCGCAAAGAACACAAGGGCTGTTGCACCCAGTGCTTCCATGATTAGGCCGGGGCCTGCTACACCTAAATAGAAATTAAGCGTGTAACCTAAGGACGCGCCCATCAAACCAGTGAAAGCAAATACCCAATAAATACCAGAAGCAGAGTCTGCTTTCTTCTGAACTACAAAAAGAGTAATAAAAGCGCCGATAGTCATAACAAGAGACATCATAGGAGAAATGCCTACCGCCATTGCTATACCAGCACAAACCGCACTAAACGCTAGTGTCATCGCAAGCAGCATATAGGTGTTGCGTAGAACCTTGTTCGTCTGCAATACCGATGGTTGAGATGCACTTGAATACATCGAACGTTGATCCATTGTTTCCTCCAACAGGACTTATGATATGACCAAAATGGTACACAATTGTTTAGTGTATGTTGTATGGGTTTTAGTTCCCATTTTCAAGTAGTTTCAGATGAAAATGGTGTCAGGTGAATACAAAATCGTCTTTTGTACGGCTGAAGTGGCGTATTTGATTGAAATCTCGGCACTTGAACAACTTTTTTAATTTTTCGCTTTACAGTCATAAAAATATCATTAAGATACGCAGCACTTCAGGAGAGTTGGCAGAGCCCGGTTTAATGCACCTGACTTGAAATCAGACGTGGGGTCAAACCCACCGGGGGTTCGAATCCCTCACTCTCCGCCAAATTCAAGAAACCCGCACATTGTTGCGGGTTTTTTTATGTCCGTCTACCACGTTAGACTTTCGTATAAGACCACAGTCGCATTGTTACATCTCGTTCACATGTTTAGGCTTGCGTTTTCTTCGCGCAATCTAAAGGTGTTATGTGTCACAAGAAAGGTCTTCTTATCAAAATCTTCACAAACCAAGTAGTAGCTTTGAATCACGAGACGATTATTTAAACCACGAATTACAAATACTCTCTCCTAAACGTTGGCGGTTAAATCTACCCGGTAAAGACTACCGCGTTGAGTGGGAAGACTTTGTACCCGGTATGGCTGCAACCATAGGTAAAATTGTCATGGTTGCCGCCGTAGTGGGCGCGTTCGCAGCGCCACTCGGTTTATCTCCTGAGTTCGTTATTGAAAACGTGCGATTTGAGCTGCTTATTGCCGCCGTATTGTTCGTTGTTTTGATTTCAGGTTTTCTCAACCCATCTGCCAATTTAGCTGGAACACACGGGCCACTTTTGCCACTAGTGCCTCTAATCGTCGCATCTGGTGGTCACCCCATGGCGCTTGGCCTGCTTATCGGTTTGTTTGGTTTCATATTAGGCATCACAAAGGGCGGTAGCATACTGGCAAAACTCACCAGTAACGGTGTGTGCGGCGGACTATTATTATACTTGGGCTTTATAGGCATTACAGGTCAGGTTAAAAAGCTATTTGCGTGGGCAGAGAGCTTTGATATGGCCTATTTAGCATTTGTAGTGCTGATTGCCACTATTCTTATGTACGCATGGCTAGAGCATATTAAAAAACGCTGGTTAGCCATTCCGCTCGGTGCGGTGATGGCAGCAGTAATAGCTTTTGCTTTCGGCGCGCCGTTCGAGTTTACTACCTCGCCGGGTGTGCCTAATTTAAACCCCGCGTACTGGTGGGGAGAAGACACAGGCTGGAAGCTAGGGTTACCAGACTGGTCGCATTTCATTGCTGTGTTGCCTTTTGCTGTGCTTGCGGTATCGATGTGGTCGCCAGACTTTTTAGGGCACCAGGTCTTCCAAAAGCTTAGCTACCCGAAGAAAAGTGCAAGAGCACACATGAACATCGACGACACTATGATCGCTGCTTCTAGCCGTCAGGCGGTAGGAAGCTTATTAGGCGGGGGCAATATCTCGTCATCGTGGGGAACCTATATTATCCCAGCGTCTATTGCGCGTAGACCTATTCCCGGAGGAGCATTAGTTACAGGCCTATTGTGCATTGTCGCTGCGCTATGGGGATATCCTATGGACTTAGCCATTTGGCCACCGGTGCTATGTGTGGCTCTGATAGTTGGCGTGTTTCTTCCGTTAATGGAAGCGGGTATGCAAATGACACGAGAAGGTAAGACAACCCAATCTGCGGCATTGGTCGTCATTTCATCTGTACTGGTTAATCCTGTATTTGGATGGTCTTTTACCATGCTGTTAGATAATTTGGGTGTAGTTGGATGCAAGGACAGGGCAGGTGACTTAGGCAAAGCAGGGCGCTGGGTTATTCCTGGCGTCACTTTCTTAGTGTTGTGCACGGTTATGGCGTTAATCGGTATGTTTCCCGGTGTGCCGGCAATTATGGATAGCTTCAGAATGTAGTGTTGTAAATATACGGCGTGGTTTTTTTCACGCCGTTGTAGCCCCTTGAATTGTTTCTTGGCTTACTTGCTTGGTGTTTCTCTTATCTCTTCTTTTGTTTTTATCCTTCGCGCGGGCTAGATAACTTAACCTTACGGGTGCTTGTAAGGTTACGCGTACCTGTTTTTTCGCTTGCTGCCTTACTTGTCCCAATGTGGGGTATCGCCAAAGTAGTCTGACAGGAAGTCTATGAAAACCCTTAGCTTATTGGATATAAGCTTTCTGTGTGGGTAAACGGCGTACAACGAAATCGCTTGCGGTATGAATTCGTTAAGTATGGCTACTAATTCACCGTTTTTAAGCGCTTCACCAACGATAAAAGTAGGCTGAAGTACGTATCCTTCCCCCTGTTTCGCAACATTGGTAAGCACCTCGCCGTTGTTCGCTGTTAGTTTAGGCGTTACCTTCTGAGTATTCGATTTTAACGCTGAAAAAAGTGCCGACTTATCGTTATCGTAGTTCACGTAAGAATATTCAAGATAGTGCTCAGGCCTTAAATCTTTGGGGTGTAGTGGGGTACCGTATTTTTTCAGGTATGCAGGAGAAGCGCATAAAGCAAGCTTAATAGTTGTTATCTTTTTAGCCACCAGCGTTGAGTTGGCAAGGTGACCTGCACGTATTGCGACATCAAACCCTTCGTCTATAACATCAATCTTTCGATCATTAAGCTGCAAGTTTATCGATACGTTAGGGTGTGCTTGTTGAAAGGCGCTGAGAGCGCCAGCTAAGTGAAGTGTCGAAAACGTCACAGGAGCACTTACGTATAAAACTCCCTTTGCTTGTGTACTTAGCAACCCTAGCTGACTTTCCATGTCGCTTACACTTTCAAGAATATGATTTGCATGTTGCAAACACTGTTGACCCGCTTCAGTTAAATGGATCTTTCTTGTAGTGCGGTTAAACAAGCGTGTATCAAGTTGCTTTTCTAGCTCTGCAATGTATTTGCTCACCAGTTGGTTTGACGTGTCGAGCCTTTCGGCAGCTTTGGTGAAACTGCCCTCGTTTGCAACAACGCTGAATGTTTTCAACAGCGATAATTTATCCATTCTTAATCCGAGTCAATTGACAATGCCATGTTGGTAATCATTCAATATTTTTCTTCTTTATTCAATGGATGTTGATAACTATTCTATGTACATACGGTTAACGCAGTCGCTACTCAGAAAATGTAAGCAGCGCGCTTTAATGTTTTAAGTTACGACACTTTTAAATTTGACACTTTCTATCACAAAATATTTTGAGGATAAGGCAATGAATAAACAATTTTTGAAAAGAATTTTTACATCTAACAACAGTTTCTCTGGCTTGGTTTTGCGCGTTCCGGTTGGCATCATCTTGAGTGCCCATGGTGCCCAGAAACTTTTTGCGTGGTTTGGCGGTTATGGCTTAGAAGGTACGGGGCAATGGATGGAGAGCATAGGCTTAGCACCCGGTTTCTTAATGGCACTGCTAGCTGGAAGCGCTGAATTTTTCGGTGGTCTAGCACTTATCTTGGGTTTACTTACACGTCCAGCTGCTTTGGTAAGTGCCTTCACTATGGTCATTGCTATTTTTAGCGTACATGCTGCGAACGGGTTATTTATGAGCAACAACGGCTATGAATTTGCGCTCGCGCTGCTAGCTGCGACAAGTGCACTGACTATTCAAGGTGGTGGGAAACTCTCTATCGACGCTCTTATTAGCAATAAGCTGAATAAGTAGAGTAGCGGGAGGAGGTTATCGGAGCCAGCTAGGGTTAGCTGGCTTTCCTTAAAACTAACCCCTAAATTGCGGCTAATAATGAGTGATGCTATGCAACAGCGAATCCAGTCGAATATTTACCAACTAGTTCGGATCACGACAGCCTACATTTCCCATGGCGGAGGCCCGCTTCCACTTCTTGAAATGCGAGCGACAGATGATGTGCCGACTAAAGCTTATCACACGGAAATGATTAGTGTGCTGAAAGACCTATCACTAGATCTTCCAAAGCCAGATCTAATCATTGTAATAAGTGCGCACTGGGAAGAAGTAGAAGTGTGTGTGACCACACACCCGCGCCCTACATTGATTTACGATTATCACGGCTTCCCACAACCGGCGTACACAATTAAATATCCTGCAGAAGGGAACAAAGCGTTCGCAACTTCATTAGTTAAAGGTTTGAAAGAGCGGGGCGTAACGGCGCACGAAGACAGTGAACGCGGCTTTGATCACGGTATGTTTATCCCGTTAAGTATAATGTATCCCAAGGCTGATGTGCCTTGTATTCAAATGTCGATAACGTCTGATTTAAGTGCAGATAAGCATATTAAATTGGGAAAAGCGTTAAGAAAAGCGGTCGAAACTGCTACCAAGGCTAATTCACCGCAAAAACAAATACTAATTTTAGGCTCGGGCTCTTCTTTTCATAACATGCAGGGCTTTTTCGATAACACCAGCGATACAATGCGAAAAGCCACCCGATTTAATAATTGGCTACAAACGACGATGCAAAGCAAGGCATACAGCGAAAATGAGCGCAGCGCTAGATTAGTCGATTGGTCCGAAGCCCCGGACGCACGATATGCCCATCCCAGAGAGGAACATCTTTTACCACTGCAGGTGTGTTACGGCGCAAATGGTAAAGCAGCTGACAAAGCCATTTCGTTAACACTGCTCAATAAACCCGCAAGTATGTTTGTGTGGCACGATTAATTTTATATCAGCATTTATTTTGGCTGGGGCTTGCATTACCAAGTGCCGTATAAAAAGAGGATATATTGTGTGCGCTGTTGCCAATTATTGAGCACTTTGTTTATCAATTGTTCGCTTAGGCTCAAATGTTACAATTAGTACTTTACAGGCCCACAGAAATCATTAAGATACGGAGCACTTCAGGAGAGTTGGCAGAGCCCGGTTTAATGCACCTGACTTGAAATCAGACGTGGGGTCAAACCCACCGGGGGTTCGAATCCCTCACTCTCCGCCATATTTGAGAAACCCGCACACAGTGCGGGTTTTTTTATGGCTATAATAAACGTCCCGTTGAGTGAGAGGCGACGCAGCGCAGTTCGAGCAGTGTTCGGAAAATATTATTGCTTTTAAAAGGGCTTTTATATCACTACCGTTGTAAATTACGGAATTATTAGCCAGTAAAAATCAGCGCATTAGCAATGAAAATTGATTTTGTTTTAATCTAAGTTGATTAAGCTTCTTGCAAAAAGATGAATATTTCACCAGTTGATTGATTTAATTGAAATTAGTGCTTTACAGCGTCATGTAAATCATTAACATAAACGTCGCTTCAGGAGAGTTGGCAGAGCCCGGTTTAATGCACCTGACTTGAAATCAGGCGTGGGGTCAAACCCACCGGGGGTTCGAATCCCTCACTCTCCGCCATATTACGAAAACCCGCACATTGTTGCGGGTTTTTTTATGGGTGAAATATTTTCTGATCTCATCCTGTCTGTATCTTGTAACTACAAAACACTTCATAAAAACCAAGGTATGTCGCGCTTTATTCACAAAAGCTTGATATATATAAAAAGGTTTACAATCAACTGAAATCATTACGGCATACAAAAGCGGTGCACGTGTATCGCTGGTCCTAAGCAGTTGGTAGTAATAACAAGAATTCAAGAGGACATTATGCAGGCAATGCCCACACTTAATCTTCGGGAAGGCACGGTTGAACAAAAAAGACGGGAAATAAAGGCGTATTTCCTCGACTCATTCAACACATATGAATCACTTTTCTCTTGCCTAGCGAATGACGAGGTCTTTTACGAGCGACCTGAAAAGCTGCGTCATCCGTTAATTTTTTATTTCGGGCACACCGCTACGTTTTTTATTAACAAGCTAGTGCTTTCAAAGGCTATCAATGAGCGTATCAACCCAAAATTCGAATCGCTCTTTGCTATTGGCGTCGATGAAATGAGTTGGGATGATCTCAACGATGAAAACTACGATTGGCCGCAGGTTGAAGAAGTGCGTCAATATCGTAATCAAGTTCGCACCTTAGTATGTGACCTTATAGATACCATGTCTTTTAGTATGCCTATCGATTGGAACAGCCCAATGTGGCCTGTAGTAATGGGAATAGAGCATGAACGCATTCATTTAGAAACCTCTTCTGTCCTTATTAGGCAATTACCCATTTCGTCTGTACGAACCAGCACAGAATGGCCTGTTTGCCCTACGATGCTTACACAGTGCGAAGAACTTTCCGCCAACGCTTTAATTACGGTTCCAGAGCAAACGGTAATAAACAATAAAACTTGGGATAGTGCTTATTACGGCTGGGACAACGAATATGGAACTCAACAAGAATCTGTGAGCGAGTTTAGTGCTTCTAAGTTTCTTGTGAGCAATGGCGAGTATTTAGCCTTCGTTAAAGAGGGCGGTTATCATAATGCGAAGTATTGGGAAGCCGAAGGCAATAAGTGGCGTGAATACACCCAAGCCCAGCACCCTGTGTTTTGGGTAAAAAAGGGCGAAGACTATGCCTATCGCAGCATGCTTGAAGAACACCCACTCCCTCTAGATTGGCCAGTAGACGTTAATTATCATGAAGCAAAAGCCTTTTGTAATTACCTCAGCGAGAAGACTGGGTCGCTTATTCGCTTGCCCACTGAAAATGAGTGGCAAGCGCTGCGTCAGTACGCTGGTGTATCACAACCGATTTACGCCGATGGATTCAACATCGCTCTGCAAAAATATGCATCGAGTGAGCCTGTTAATGTTAATCAGTCAGGCGAGTTTTTTGATGTAGTAGGGAACGTATGGCAGTGGACTGAAACACCTATCTATCCGTTTGAAGGTTTTAAAGTGCACCCTCTGTACGACGACTTTACTACGCCAACGTATGATAACAAGCATAACCTCATTAAAGGTGGTAGCTGGGTATCTACTGGCAACGAGGCAATGAAAGACAGCCGCTACGCATTTAGGCGACATTTCTTTCAGCATGCCGGATTTAGATATGTTCAAGGAAAGCGAGTTATAGCAGTGAACGATTTTGATTACGAAAGCGATACACAAGTGTCGCAATATAGCGAGTTTCACTATGGTGACGAATATTATAGTGTGCCCAATTTCGCCAAAGCCAGTGCTCAGTTTTGTATCGACAATATGCAAGGGCGAGAGCATAGCAAAGCATTAGACTTAGGCTGTGCCGTGGGCCGTTCAACGTTCGAACTTGCCAAACATTTCGACCACGTTGATGGCATTGATTTTTCTGCTCGCTTTATTAAAACCGCATTTGATATGCAAGAGCGTGGTGAGATCCGTTATAACCTGATAGAAGAAGGTGAACTAACGTCATTTAAGGCAAGGAAACTATCCGCTTTAGGTTTAGAAGAGAGTGCCGAAAAGGTCACTTTTGCTCAGGGCGATGCGTGTAACTTAAAACCTCAGTATACGGGCTACGATCTTATCTTTATGGGGAATTTAATTGATAGGGTCTATAGCCCTAGGAAAGTACTGGCTGATATGGCAAAACGTTTAAACAAAGGCGGTTTGCTGGTTATTGCCAGCCCCTTTACATGGCTTGAAGAATACACAGAGAGAAGCGAGTGGTTAGGGGGCTATAAAGATGAAAATGGTGAAACACTGAGTTCTACGCAAGCGCTAGAGGATGCGCTAGGTAGCGGCTTTAAGCGCGTTGGCGAGCCCACAGAGCTGCCGTTTGTTATTCGAGAAACCAAACGTAAATATCAGCACACGCTTTCCGAGTTCAACGTGTTTGAAAAGGTAAGCGAGTAAAAGCTAAATGGAAGGGGTAGTGCCACGCTTTAAAATTCAATACGTGGCATTGCGTAGCCTGATATTTATACCTCAATTCATACGGTGTAAACGGTGCTTAAGCTATGCGTTGTGCTTGTTACCTTGTGAGTAAAATCAGTGATACAAGTTAACAGAGAGAGTAAAAGGTAAAAAAACATTGTTTGAAAGGGTATGTCGAGGATGAGCGAAGCGCAAAGTTCACTTCCAGTGTTAAGTGCATTTCAACACGAGTTTATGCCTCACAAAGATGTGTGGCAGGCGCCTGCTCATCTTAAACTTGACCAAACTCGCCTTAAGTATTCAGCAATGTTTAGTCGCTTCTATGGCGCAGGAACTTACCAAAGGTCGGCCATAGCCTCGCAACAAGAGCCTATCGCTATGTGGATAGCCGACATGGATGTACCCCCTTGCGATGAGATAATTAGTGCAGTTACAAAAAACCTTCGTTCAACATACGGTTATCAGTCGCTTGATATTGGTGAAGCGGTGGCTAAACGTTTTGAACGCAATGCACCGAAATACAGCCGTTTTGAGGTAAAGAGCAGTGATGTGGTTGATGTAACCAGCGTAATTGGCGCAATTGATGTTGCGCTACGTACATTCTGTAAATCTGGACAGAAGGTGATGGTGTTAACACCTACCTATTCGCCCATAACCGAAACAGTGAAAAACAACGATTTAGAGCCTGTATATATACCGATAGAGCAGCCATATTGCACGGATGAAGAAAAATATAGTGAAGTAGCGTCGGCACACACCGGTAAATATGAAGGTATTAACGATTCGTCTATCGACATAGACCTCAACGCATTAGACAAATCAGCAGCGGCATTTGTTATCTGCCACCCAAATAATCCTACTGGCACCGTGTTATGCGCAAAAGCACAGCGCGAGATTGTGGATTTTTGTACTGATCACAATATCTTATTGATTACTGATGAAGTACACAGTGAGTTTGCCTTTAACTCACATAACGAGCCGACTTTTATTCCTATCTTTGGCTCTGAAATTGACAACGATGGTCTAAATAAAGTTGAGATAAAACAGCAAGAAAAACCTGAGGGTAAGAGCAATGGGATTACACCACAGATAATACACGTCAACAGTGCTTCCAAAGCGTTTAACCTAGCCAGTATCCCTGGTGCGTCGTATGCAGTCATAAAAGACAAAAAGACGAGAGACAGATTTGCCCAAGCCATTAACGAGCGGCACCTTAATGCAAGCAACTTAGGAAAAGTTGCCCTTATTGCTGCCTACGAGAATGGCAGCAGCTGGCTTGACACGGTAAAAAGTGCGTTATCTTTTAATAGAAAGCTTGTTGTGCGTTTTTTTAAGCACTACGGCATTAATGCAAGGTACACGATGGGAAGCGCTGGCTACTTCCTCTGGCTAGATCTCGCCTCATTTCCCTTAAGTGTATCTCAACCGATTGTTTCGGATATTGCCGAAAAAAAGCCGTTAGGCAATGAGCCTGATCAAGTTCTCCGTTATTCACCTGTTACAAGTGTAGAACAGTGTATAGAGCGGGGAGTAGTTGGTAACGACGGTGCATCGTTTGGCTCGCCGAACTATATCAGACTTAATTTAGCCTGCCATCCAGCTGTTATTGAGGCTGCACTGCTACGCTTGTGCTTTATATCTTAGCTGGTCGCATATGCCTAATATGACTCACACGCCCATTGGTTTCTTATCGAACTCTCATTCTATTCTAAATAATAGAATGAATGGCTCGATATTCTCGCATTTTATTTCTATTAAAAAGAATTAAACTGGCCTTATTACATGTTGGCTCAAACAACATCACGGTGACAGTATTCGCTGCGCGGCCCATTAAGGGGTGTTGTATGAGATTGAAGTTTTGAGGATTTAGAATGATGTATTTAAGAAAATCAAACGAAAGAGGAAAAGTTAATTTTGGCTGGCTAGAAAGCCGACACAGTTTTTCATTTGGGCACTACTATGATGCGAAGCACATGGGCTTTTCAGCGTTAAGGGTAATCAATGATGATATTGTTCAGGCAGGTAGAGGCTTTGAGACTCACGGTCATAGAGATATGGAAATCATTTCATATGTAGTGAGCGGTGCATTGAAGCATAAAGACAACACGGGCAACGAGTACGTAGTTCCTGCGGGTGATATACAAGTAATGAGCGCAGGTCGTGGCATCATGCACTCAGAGTTTAACCCTTCTAGTGAAGAACCTGTGAACTTTCTGCAAATTTGGATTGTGCCAAATGAAAAGGGTGGCACACCTGGTTACATGCAAAAAGCTTTTGGCAAAGTCGCGGGTGGGGATGAAAACGCTAAGCTTGAATTACTTGTCAGTGAAGATGGTAGAGATGAGTCGTTAAAAATTAAGCAGAATGCATCAATTAGTCGTTTGACCTTAAAGTCTGGAGAAGCTTGGAAGCGAAGTACTAAAAGGCACAAAAGTTATATTCATATCGTTTCTGGTAAGGCTAACGCTTTGGTACAAAGTGAACGTGAAGGCGTTGAAATAGAGTCTGGAGATGCTATTGGAATTTACGAAGACGATAGTATTTCGCTTAATGCATCAGAAGATTTGGTTGCTCTTTGGTTTGATTTACCCACTTAATTGACTAAAGTTAATTTAGATCAACAATTTACTTTCAAATTGTGTATCTCTACTTCACGAATCTATATCTCATGGTATGATGGCTGTGATAAGGTTTTGGGCTGTTAATAGTTATCATTAATGAAACTTAACGGCCTTTAACCTATTGGTTAATAAAACTGAAGTCAGTGAGATACTAGAGTGATAAAAATAATCCTAGCAGATGACCACGATTTGGTCAGAAGAGGGATACGCCGAATTCTGGAAGACGTAGACGAATTCAAAGTTCTCGGTGAAGCGAGTAACGGCGAAGAGGCGGTACAGATGTGCCGAAAAAACGCGCCAGATGTGGTACTCATGGACGTTAACATGCCCGGTATTGGTGGGCTAGAAGCGACAAAGCGAATTGCCCGCATGTCTGAAAATACGCGGGTAATATGCGTTTCAATGCATAAAGAAAGCCCAATACCTATGCAGGTTATGGAAGCCGGCGCCTTTGGCTTTCTTACAAAGGACGCAGAGCCTGACGAAGTCATTCTTGCTATTCACAAAGTGTCAGCAGGACAAAAATATCTTAATCACGAAATGGCCAACAGCATCGCTATAAGCAAGTTACTGCCAAGTTCGGATAATCCGTTTGATGAGCTATCGAGTAGAGAACTTACAATAGCCATGAGATTAACTGAAGGTCATAAAGTGCCAGATATCGCTCGAGAACTTAGCATCAATTCAAAAACGGTTAATACCTACCGTTATCGTATGTTCCAAAAGTTAGGCGTGACGTCTGACGTAGAGTTAACACATTTAGCCTACCGTCATAAGCTAATCAGTCCTAATACCTTTTAAGCGTCACTAGACGCATAACGTCAAAGTGATTATGCCTGCATTTGATTCAGCAGCATTTCTTAAGAATTTAACCTCTCAACCTGGCGTGTACCGCATGTACAACAGCCAGGAAGAGGTTATTTACGTAGGAAAAGCCAAAAACCTAAAGAAGCGAGTATCGAGTTATTTCCGTACTAACCTTGATAACGCTAAAACCCGTTCGCTAGTCAGTCAGATTGCGAATATGGACGTCACCGTTGTTAATAGTGAAACCGAAGCGTTTCTGCTAGAGAACAACTTCATCAAGAAATACAAACCGCGTTACAACGTGGTAATGCGTGACGACAAATCTTATCCTTTCATCTTTTTATCAGACCACGAACATCCGCGGCTTTCTTTCCATCGCGGCCCTCAAAAGAAAAAGGGCGAATATTTCGGGCCATACCCTAGTGCATGGTCGGTTCGAGAAAGCTTGCGTTCTATGCAGCGTATTTTCCCCGTACGTCAGTGCGAAGACAGTTACTACCGTGCGCGAAGCAGACCTTGCCTTCAGTATCAGATGCAGCGGTGCAGCGCGCCTTGTGTTAAAGGCTATGTGAGCGACGAGGAATATAAAGAGCAGGTCAATTTTGCTCGCTTATTCTTGAAAGGTAAAAACCAGCAAGTCATTGGGGGGCTGGTGGAAAAAATGGAAAAAGCCAGCGAAGCATTAAACTTCGAGGCTGCCGCGCGCTATCGCGACCAGATAAACGCATTAAGGAAAGTACAAGAGCGACAATGGGTTGCCGGTACCCAAGACGAAATGGATGTGTTTGGGTTTGCGTTCAAAGGCAACATGGCCTGTATCCAGGTAATGTTTATCCGTGAAGGGCAGTTATTAGGCAGTAAAGCGTATTTCCCTAAAGTACCCAATACGGTAGACGAGCAAGAAGTTTTCGAATCTTTCTTCCTACAATTTTATTTAGCTGGCAACAAAGTCATTCCTAAACAAATTGTGTTAAGCAACACGCTTAGCGACGAAGATGCTATTGCAGATGTACTCGCCAGCGAAGCAGGGCATAAGGTGCATTTCTTTAAAGGGGCAAGGGAAGAGAAGCGTAAGTACCTGCAGCTTGCTCAATCAAATGCACAAACCGCGCTAGATGCCCAATATAGCCAGCAAAAGTCTGTATTTGCTCGTTATCTTGACTTAGAAGCTGCCCTTGAAGTAGACACTCCCATTCAGCGCATGGAATGTTTTGATATTTCTCATACCTCTGGTCAACAAACAGTGGCGTCTTGCGTAGTATTTAATCGCGAAGGGCCACATAAAAGTGATTACCGTCGCTACAACATTGAAGATATTACGCCTGGAGATGACTATGCGGCTATGGCGCAAGCTTTGAAGCGTCGCTATAAATCTGTTAAAGAAGTACAAAAAATTCCAGATCTTCTATTAATTGATGGTGGTAAAGGTCAACTTGCTCAGGCTGAAGCTTTTTTTGAAGACTGGCCTCATGACAAAAAGCCCATGCTTTTAGGTGTAGCAAAGGGCACTACCCGTAAGCCAGGCTTAGAAACACTGATCCTTGCGGGCAGTCATCAGGTACTTCCTATGGATAGCCATTCGCCTGGACTTCATCTTATTCAGCACATTCGCGATGAATCTCACCGATTTGCTATCACTGGGCACCGCAATCGTCGTCAGAAAGTGAAAACGACATCGAGTCTCGAAAGCATTCCTGGTATTGGCGCTAAACGCAGACAAACGTTGTTAAAGTTTATGGGTGGGTTACAAGGTCTTAAAAAGGCCAGTAAAGATGAAATAGCAAGTGTACCAGGCATAAGCCCAGAACTGGCGGATACTATTTACGACCACCTTCATCAATAAATGACTGAGTAACAAGCAATACATTGCAAATTGAGGTAATGTGTTGTGAGAATGATACAAGCTGAGCCAAAAGCTACTGCGCTAAAACGCCCGTAGAGGCATAACACCGAGATGTAATTTTTATGTGGACTGTTCCAAACTGTATTACTTTATTTAGAGTAATCCTAATACCTGTTTTTGTGGTTGTTTATTTTCTTGATTGGCGCTGGGCGCACGAGGCAGGGGCCTTTATTTTTTGGCTGGCAGCCATTACTGACTGGTTTGACGGGTATTTAGCCAGAAAGCTTCAGCAATCTACGCCTTTTGGGGCTTTTTTAGATCCGGTAGCAGATAAACTTATCGTTGGTGCCGCGCTTCTTATGATCACACATAGTTATGCTAATCTTTGGATCACATTACCATCCATTGCGCTTTTAGTGCGTGAAATTTATGTGTCGGCGCTTCGCGAATGGATGGGTTCGAATGGCGTAAGAGACGCTGTTAAAGTGTCTTTTATAGGGAAAGCCAAAACAACTGCACAAATGTTAGCCTTAATTGGGTTACTTTCAGGGTTAGAAACTTTTATGGGCGTAACAATTTATTGGGTTTCTTTAGGTTATATCCTTTTATATTTCTCTGCCGTGCTGTCAATTTGGTCAATGTTTGTTTATACAAAAGCGGCGTGGCCACACCTTAGAAGTGGCGCAGTAAAGTAGAATTGATCGCGGTTTAATCAAAGTGAATAAAAAAATAGCAAACGATCATAAAAAACCGCATTTATCTCAATTTAAACGCTTTTTTGTGTTGACAGTTTTGAATGGGTAGGTAGAATGCACCCCACATTTCGAGAGGACATCAACCAAACGAAATGGTCGATTAAGACATGCGGGAATAGCTCAGTTGGTAGAGCACGACCTTGCCAAGGTCGGGGTCGCGAGTTCGAATCTCGTTTCCCGCTCCAATCTCTTAGAGATGAGTTTTAATCACGCGCCAGACGCATCTGGCGGAATGGCAGAATGGCTATGCAGCGGATTGCAAATCCGTCTATCTCGGTTCGACTCCGGGTTCCGCCTCCATACGCTGCAACGCAGCATCAGGTTCTACGCCTGACACCTTTGCTGAAAAGCAACCCGATGCCCGGGTGGTGAAATTGGTAGACACAAGGGATTTAAAATCCCTCGCTGGTAACAGCGTGCCGGTTCAAGTCCGGCCCCGGGCACCATTTCTATATTTCAATAAATTCTAAGAGCTTTCAAAACGTATTTATTTCAATGATTTAACGTTCTTTTTCGTTTCATTTGATTTCATATGCGTTTGCAACATTTCATATTTTTAGTAACACTGAACGTAACAACAATGAAATGTTACAAAAACGGTGTTACAAAAACATGCCACGGAACGTAACCGCTTTAAGCGCAACCCAAGTAAAACAAGCAAAACCAAAAGATACGGAATACAACCTATCAGACGGAAAAGGCCTTGCTTTACGCATCAAACCAAACGGCTCTAAGCTTTGGATATTCAATTACTCAAAACCCCACACCAAAAAGCGCAATAACATTAGTATAGGTAGTTATCCCGATGTTTCACTTGCTGATGCGCGAGAAGAACGTGAAGCATTTCGGAAACTTCTAGCTAAAGACATTGACCCCAAAGAGCACAAGGACCAAGCAAAAGAAAAAGCGTTGCTATCAGCCTCGCAAACTTTTGAGAGCGTTGCGAAGCAATGGTTTGAAATTCATGCTAGTAAAGTTTCAGAAGGAACGCTGAAAAATATCAAGCGCTCTTTTTCTAATGATGTTTTTCCGCTTGTTGGTAAAGTGCCGATTGAACAGTTAACGGCCCCGAAAGCCATAGAGGTGATCAACGCTATCGTAGGCCGCAATAGCCACGAAATTGCACGCAAAGTTGCTAGGCGCATGAATAGTGTTATGACCTATGCTGTAAATGCCGGCATTATCCACCACAACCCACTTATAGGCATAAAAGAGCTAATACCTTCAACTAAGGTAAAGCATCAACCAACATTAGCGCCCGAAGAATTACCCGAGCTTGTAAAAGCCTTAAAATATTCTTCGGCCAAAATAACTACTCGCTGCTTAATTGAGTTTCAGTTACATACGATGGTGCGCCCAGGTGAAGCAGCTGAGGCCAAGTGGTCAGAAATTGACTTCGCTCAATCTATTTGGGCGATAC
>JAXHTT010000075.1:0-17715 GCA_034190055.1 Pseudomonadota bacterium
AATGTGGAAATTAGCTAAGGACAACATCGTGATACGATTCGGTATTCGAATTTTTCTCGCTTTTGTTGCTATTGGTATTCTTGTACTTGCAAGCTGTAGCGACGAAAAAACGCCTGTAGTGCACCTTCAAGGGCAAACAATGGGCACAACCTACAATGTAAAATACCTTGTAGCTGAAACGCCGGTAGAAGGCTTACAGGCTGAAATAGATGCACGCCTTGTTGACGTTAATAAGATGATGTCGACTTATGACCCTACATCAGAGCTCTCACGCTTTAATCAATATCGTTATACCGATAACTTTGCGGTGTCGCCAGATACGTTGACCGTGGTGAATGAAGCCCTGCGCTTGGCAAATCTTAGTGGTGGTGTACTTGATGTGACCGTTGGTCCGTTGGTTAACCTATGGGGGTTTGGCCCGACCAAGCGACCTGAAAAAGTACCAAGTCAGACAGACATCGACGATATTCGTGAATATGTTGGGTACAAGAAGCTTTCAACCACGCCAACAGGCTTAAAGAAAAGTCATCCTATGCTGTACGTTGACCTATCGACTATTGCCAAAGGCTTTGGTGTCGATGAAGTGGCAGAAATCCTTGAAAAGCATGGTATTGAAAACTACCTTGTGGAAATAGGCGGTGAAATGCGCGTAAAAGGCGAGCGAGGCGACGGAAGTGAATGGCTTATTGCTATTGAAAAGCCGGTCACTACTGAACGTGCAGTTCAAAAAGTTGTCTCAATAGGAGAAAACGCGGTTGCTACATCGGGTGACTACCGAAACTATTACGAAGAAGATGGCGTTCGTTATTCTCATCTAATCGACCCAACCACTGGTAAACCGATTTCGCATAATTTGGTATCGGTAACCGTTGTTCACCCCTCATCTATGACGTCGGACGGTTTGGCTACGGCATTTAATGTGATGGGATGGGAACAAGCAATAGCGGTTGCTGAGCAAGAACAACTCGCTGTATTCCTCATTCGTCGCACAGAAGACGGATTTGAAGAGTATGCATCGCCAGAATTTGATAAACTGGTCACAGTTCATAATTAGGGGGTAGCTATGTCTACATTCATTCTTGCTTTTGGTTTCTTTCTGACAATGGTATTGGCTATGGCAGTGGGCTACCTATTTCAAAAAAAATCAATTTCTGGAAGCTGTGGCGGACTAGGCGCACTGGGTATTGAAAAAGCCTGTGACTGTCCAGAACCGTGTGACCGTAAAAAGTCACGTATGGAAAAAGAAGAAGCCCGCCAGAAAAAGCTAAACGAGTGGAAGCAAAACCAAATTTTGTAATGCTTGGTCTCTCGTTGGCATAAGTTATAAAAGCGCTGTTTGAGTGAATCGACAGCGCTTTTTTGTTGCTGTCAGGAGATGCCCTCCAATGACCAGTACGAATTAGCCAAACAAAGCCATTGTCGTCCTGCTTAGCCGTTTCTCAAACATCGGTAAGAACACTAATTAATTTTCTTTCTGTCTTTTTACCTTTCTCTTTGAAGTGTTTATTTATTGTATTTCCAATTATTTACATGTATATGTGTCTACTAAACAACGACAAATAATGAAGGAACATTAAATGAAAATGCTATGCAAAGCAAAGTCGTTACTTGCTTGTATTTTACTCACCTCTCATTCTATTAGCTCATTTGCAAACGAAGACATCGAACCCATAGTAGAGTGGGAGAAAAAGCAAAATGCTGAACAAAGGCTAGAGGTTTTCGGGAATGACTTTTTAGGCGACTCAATTGACCCCCACACAGGTTCATTAGTCTTTAATCACACTGATGTTAGCTTGCCGGGAAACTCATCTCTGAGCGTTGCACTCACACGGAGACGAACGAGTGGTTTTCACTATAAAGATGGCACAGATGTCGAGTTCGGTGATTGGACACTTTCTGTACCTCGTCTTTCCGTAACCTCTCTAACCATTAGAGCTTGGCAAGGGAACCGCTGTAGTCTTTCTACCGACGCGTTGCTTGGTAACTACAGTAATGGGAAAACCTTTTTATCATCCAGAGACTTCTCAAACGGTATACAGCTTGAAGTCCCAGGACAAGGCAGCCAGCAATTGCTTGACGATAACGGAGCAGCTATTTGGCCAACTAACGCTAAAAAAGTGACTAAGCAGAATTGGTATTTTACCTGCGGCGCCGCATCTGATGGTGGTGAAGGCTTTATTGGTCATGCACCAAACGGTAATAAATACAGATTCGATAAAGCGTATTCAATTGATGCACCATTGATGGGCTTCATCGGCGCAAACCCGATGCCTCGGAAAATTTATATTATTGCTGCAACTCAAGTAACAGACGTTAATGGTAATTGGGTTAAATATCAGTATGACAATTTAAATCGTGTAACAGCCATACATGCGAATGACGGCCGGAGAATTGATTTACATTATTCAGGTAATTCAAAATTAGTTCGCTCTGCGAGTGCTGCGGGTGAGACATGGCGTTACGACTATAGCTTAAATCGTTATCAGCGAGACGAATGGATGCCACTTTTTGGCCAAGCATTACGTGGGCAATCATTAGCAAAAGTCACACAGCCGGATGGATATTATTGGGCATTCAATTTGGATGGCCTTAGTGCAACGCCAGCACCGAGTGGTAGAGATCACTGTCAAAAATGGCAGCATACCGTTTCACTAAAGCACCCCTATGGCGCAACAGGTACTTTTACTATAAAAGATATAGAACATCGTCATGTTTATGCTTCTCAAGTAAGACGTTCTGAAACCTGCTTAAGTGGTGAACCTGAGGCGCCAGTGCAATGGGGCTCTTTTTTGCCGCTAGATAACGATGTCACTACATCAACAATGGCTGTTATTGAGAAGTCTGTAACAGGTCCATCGATGGAAACGGCTACATGGCAATATCAGTATGAGAACGATGTTGGCCCATCTGGTTCATCATCAGATGATAGAACAAACTGGACTAAAGTTAGCGCCCCAGATGGCCATTACACTTATTATCATGCATGGGTAAGCGAACCATTGGCTGGTAAACTGGTAAAAAAAGAAACTCGAGCCTCAGCCTCTAGCGCAGTCTTAAAAACTGAGTCATATACCTATTTGCGAGAAATAGCTATCGGCCATTCTCATATGCGAGGCTATTCGTCACAAGGTGACCTCGAGAACCCAATACACACCACTAAAATTGTTACCACTCAAGACGGAGATACATTTACACAAGAATATAGTTTTAATACCAGTCATAGCTCGTCGTCATATTCTTATGCAAATCCAACGATGACGTCGATAAAATCTAACGTATCGACAACAGCTCGCAAAACACTGACCGTATATAGCCACAATAAAAATAAATGGGTGTTGGGATTACCTATCAAACAAACCGTGAATGGCCGAGTTACTCAAGAAAGTAGTTATGATAGTTTAGGTCGTAAAACGTCGGATAGGCGCAATGGTGCCTTATTTGCCACTTATGGTTATCATAGCGATGGCAGCTTTGCATGGGCTAAAGACGCAAATAATAGAATTTTACGCGCGTCGAATTACAAGCGTGGCACTCCCCAAAAGATAACTCGTGCTAATGGAGATTATGTCAACCAATACGTTGATGATTTTGGCCGCATCAGCGAGATTGTAGATGCCAATGGCAATAAGACTAGCTTTACTCGAGATACTATGGGTCGTTTGCTCACTGCTGATTTTCCAGACAATTGGGCAAGTGTTACTCATGAATATAGCTTTAATGGAAGCCCTGTACAAACGATTAAACGATCCGATATGCAAACCGTCATTACTTATGACGCCATGTTTAGACCTGTATTGGTTGCTACCAAGGATTTAATAACCAATAAGACGACGTATATAAATTCCAAGTATGACAAAGCGGGCCGCGAGACCTTTGTTTCTTTTCCATCGAGTAGTTCAATGGCAAATACTGGGATATCAACTGAGTATGATGGTTTAGGGCGAATTACCAAAAAACGGGAAACTGTTTACCCATACGCTGAAACATCTACGAGTTATCACGCACAGCATCGCCGTACAGAAACTGATGCAATTGGAAATAAAACTCACTATTATCATTACGGTTATGATGGTGCGACTTATCAAGATATTAAAGCTATTCACTCTCCGCTCGGGCTTTATACAAACATTAATAAAAATGTTTGGGGTGAAATAACGTCAATTAAGCAATGGGGCAGTCAAGGCGGTTTTGTAACTGGGGACGACTCCAGTAGCGATGGCGGAAATGACTCTGGAGACGGCTCGGATGTGTCACCAATAACTCCGACAAACCCTGGGGATATCATTATTACACCACCCGGTATCGATCCTATTGCCTCCCAGTCAACATCAAGTTTTAGCAGTGACGACAGCTCAACAAGCTCAGGGGTTAGTTTTACACGTAATTACTATTACAACGCTCAACGTCGCTTATGTCGTATCAGCCAAGCTGATGTCGGCGATACATTATATCAATATGATACATCTGGTTGGTTAACGGCTTATCAAAATGGCGCTAGTCGAGGCACAAATTGCGCCACACCGAGTGGCAGTGGTAAGGTAACCCTGGTAAGAGATGAAGTGGGGCGCATCACGAAGCGAGATTATGCAGATAGCCTCACACCAGATATAACCAAAACGTATGACGCTAATGGCAACGTGAAAACAGTTAACCGTAATGGTATTAACTGGCGATACAGCTATAACTCTATAAATTTACCAACATCTGAACTACTGAGCGTTGACGGTCGTGAATACGCAATTAGCTATGGCTACAGTAATGCCGGATATATGTCTAGAATGACATACCCAACAGGCAAAACAATAAATTACAACCCAGATGGTTTAGGAAGACCGCGACAAGCTAACTGGGGCAGCACCTATTATGCAAACCATATTAATTATCATGCTAATGGGCAAATTAGTAGTTTGTCGTATGGAAACGGCTATACCTATAAACAACTATTAAACGCACGGCAGTTACCTGAACGGTTATTATCAACTAAAGGGACAACTAAAGCACTCGACCTAACATATAGTTATGACAAGCGTCATTTAATTACTTCAGTTACCGATGCTGCTACTAGCGGTAATAATCGCAACATGAGCTATGACGCATTAGAGCGTTTAACAAGTAGCACTGGGCCATGGGGCAATGGGCACATTAGTTATGACAGCTTAGGTAACATATTGACCAAAAACTTAGGCAGTAGATATGTGTCGATGAGCTATGATGAAAGCAACAGGTTAATTCGAACTAACGACTCTGGCGGACTAGGTGGAAACACCGGTGATAGGCGTTTTAGTTATGACAGCCGCGGTAATATCACTTCATCAGGCAACATACATTTTACTTACGATTACTCAGACCAACCAGTAGGCATACAAGGAGATGAATCTGGTAGCTACCTCTACGACGGTAATTTAAAGCGAGTGAAAGCTACCGTTTCAGGTAAAACAATTTACAATGTGTATAACCTTGCAGGACAGTTAATCCATATTGATGATGTTAGTACGGGTAAGCGTACTGATTATGTTAACGCTGGAAGCATGACAATCGCGAGAGTTATGAATAATGTACCTACCTATGTACATCATGACATCGTTGGGAGCCCGGTAACAGGTACTAATCGCAATGGAACTATAGCCTGGCGAGAACGTTATACGCCCTTTGGTATTACACTTGACAACGAATCTGCAAATGATGACCAAGCAGGCTATACGGGTCATATCAAAGACAGTAATACTGGCTTAGTTTATATGCAGGCACGATACTATGATCCAGTCATAGGTCGGTTTTTGAGCAATGATCCGGTTGGGACGCTGAGCCACTTTAATGGGCGCAACGGTATTCAAGGTTTCAATAGATATGCTTACGCAAACAATAATCCGTACAAATATATTGATCCAGATGGAAAAGCTGTACTAAACCCTGCCACAGGAGCCGCAGGGGGCTTTGCAGTTGGTGGTCCGGTCGGAGGAGTTATAGGATTCTTAGCTGGGAGTGCCGCAGTATACTTCACTGTCGATCAAATGGCTGAGGCTTTCGACGAAATCAATCAGATGAGTGAATCATCTGATGTTGGTTCCTATACCAATACTCATGAAAGTGGTAAAACGTATCATGGTAAAGGGAGTAGAAAACGTTCTCAACAATCAGGCCGTCGAAAAGCTCGGCAACATAATGATCCCCATGTAGCAACTGATTGGACATCTTCCGCCAATGATAGAGAAGCCTTCAAAGATGAATCAAAAAGACTTGATGAAGATGGCGGTGCTGAAAGCGATTCAAACTATAATGAGGTAGAAAGTCCCGGTAAAAAGTATAGGGAAGAAGATGGTGATAGTTAAAGGTTCAATTGATGAAAAGTATTTTGATAAATGAGGCAATTCTTTCGTTTTATAAAAGGCTTGAGTCTTTGTTGGAGTCTCACAACGAATTGACGGATACAGATGTTCGGGAATCAATACATCTAGTATTGACTTACTACTTTGTTTGGAACAATGGCCTAAGCAAGTTTCCAAAAAGTTTTTGCATGTTAAATCAGGAGGGCGATGAAGCAGTCGGACAAATCATTTACGACTTTTTGAATACCGTTTATAGTACTTCAGAACTAAGAGATATATGTGTTGGAAGTGAACGGTTAAATTACCTACAAAATGAAGAATTAGTGACGCCGAGAGGGCGTCGCTATTACGATTTCATAGGTATAAGTAAAAAACCGATCCAAATTGATAGTCTCCCTGATTATTTGTTTGAAGAGGGAGATTATGAATAAGTTACTAATTCTAGGGGCCGCATAAATGCTTCCAAATGATTCAACTGGCAGTGCTTTAAAAAGGATGCAAGATGATGGAACTGACTTAACAAAACCAATTTTAATGGATTTCTTTTTAGCAGCCTCGAGCAAGGAAATTTTATGTACACTGAATGAAGAGGTTTCAGAATTAGGCTTTGATTCAGAACTAGAGTTTGACTCTGAAAGTAATGAATGGACGTTATTCTGTGCTAAGACTATTATTCCAAGTTATGTCAATGTCGTTGCAATAGAGGAACAACTGACCAAAATAGCTTTGGAATATGGTGGTTACTATGATGGGTTCGGTTCTTACGGAAACTGATAAAAAAATATTTTAATCCAAAGCTCCGCATTTGCGGGGCTGTTTTATAAACTGGGAAAATCTGTTTAATGGAAAAATAAAGGAACTATTTTTGGCTGATTTTTTAGACAACTTTGCAGAACAAAAACCGAGAGAATCTGCTGGCGCCAGATCGTCTAATAGGTTCGATTATCAAAAAAATTGGGCTTTCTGTGAATTAATTGACCTTCAGCTTAATGGTGAAGACTATTTAATGGTTTTTGAGCACCATGAAGATATTGTAGTTCTCAATTCAGAAACTTCGCCTACATCCGCTAAATTTTATCAAGTAAAGTCAAAGAAAAAAGGAAACTGGACTGTAAATTCATTAGTTAAAAATGAATCTGATGAAGAGCTAAACTCGATTATTGGAAAGCTATACGGTAACCAGTATTTATTCCCTGATAATACTGAAGAATTGGTGTTTACATCAAATCAGGGTTTATCGAATAAACTTGACTGTGGGACTAAAGGGTTAGAATACGACATCATTTCATTCAAACAGCTAGTGGTTGATGATAAAGAAAAAGTTTGGGAAGCGATTAAAGGAGATAACGATAGTTATTGTGACTTAAAGGGCCTGAATAAGCTATTTCTTGTCAAATCGCCTTTACGCTTAGAAGATCATGAGCGGCTAACAAAAGGAAAGTTAGTTGATTTTTTCAACACTCTTTATCCTGAAAGACCAGCTCATGTGGCCCTTGCGTACCAGACTATCTTCGATGAAATTCGAAGAAAAACCAATTTCGAAGATATTCCAAAGAACAGTGATGAGTTGAGAAAAAGAAAGTCCATTAGTAGAACTGAGTTTTCTCACATGACTGGGCTTGTCGCTCAAAGTAGGACATCAAGTGAACTTTGGTTAGAAGCAGTGCAACATTTATCTGTTTGTGGTGTTGGCCCATTAGCTCAAAATAAAGTAAAACGACTTTGGGACACATATACAATTGACCGTATGAACGTATCAAACGAACAGTTGTTAGCAATTCAAACAGATATTAGACAGGCGGTTGTTGAGCAACTCAATACGGATGAAAACGCAGCAATGGATATTTTTATGGAAGCGGCTCTAGGCGCTGTAAAAGATAAAGCTGGTTACTCAGATGACTATATTAAGGCCGCAACAATTTACGAGGTGATTAATTTTGATCCAATATCGTCGGCTAATTCGCAATTTGAGGGTGAAACAGAATGAGAAACTTGCAGTTAAAAAGCATGCTTCTCGTATCGCATCGAGAAAAGAAAGCGAGAAAGATACACTTTCATCCCAAAGTGACAGTAATTAAAGGGGCTAACGATACTGGTAAAAGCTCTGTAATTAAGAGTATTCCATATTGCTTCGGTGCGAATCCACATAAGCGCCATCGAAAATGGATAAACGCTGACGTTATCACATTGATTAAATTTACGCTGGATGGGGTTGGTTATGCTATCTATAGGCACAAAAACTCTTTTTCCCTATTCGACTACAATGATAATTTAATCGGCACTTACTCAAGTGTTACAAATGAGTTAGGCCCTGTCCTTGCAAATATATTTGATTTCAATTTGAAGCTAACTGACAGAGACGGTAACGCTGTAACACCACCGCCAGCATATTTGCTATTGCCATTTTATATAGATCAAGATAGAGGATGGTCAGATACATGGTCCTCTTTTACAAATTTGAGTCAGTTTGCTTACTGGAAACAACGAGTAGCGGGATATCATTTTGGGTTGAGACCAGATAAATGGTATGCGCTAGAAACTCAAAAGAAAAAAGCTGAAGCAGAAATGCAGGAACCACTTAGGCAGGTTGCTTCAATTAACTCTATAAAAGAACGGGCGTTGAAGGATTTGTCTCATATAGATTTCGATATAGACGTTGATGCTTTTAAATCAGAAATAAATGCCTTACTTGAAGAATGCAATCAATTAAAAAACGAAGAGCAGCAATTTAAGAAAAAATTAACGGATCTTAAAACCGAAAAAATACGGTTAACCGCCCAAATCGAAATTGTTGCTAGAACTCATGATGAACTAAGTGATGACTACAAATATGCTATCAATCACGATTGTTCTTCAATTGGTTGTCCAACGTGTGGTGCTGAGTACGATAATTCTTTTGCTGAACGCTTTGAGATTGCTCAAGACACGGAAACCTGCACCGATTTACTTGTTTCTTTGAGAGATGATCTTGCTAAGGTTCAAAAAGCGATTGAACAAGAAGAGTTATCATTATCTGCTCTCGCTAGTCAGCAAACTAAGATCAACGACCTACTAGCTAGTAAACAAGGCTCAATGAAGTTACAAGACCTTGTTGATATTGAGGGCAAAAAGTCGATGATTAAACATCTTGAAGTAGAAGAAAAAGAACAAGAGCGGATACTTTCAGGTATAACAAGCAATATCGACGATATTGTTGACGCCATGGAGAAATTCGATACACCGGAAAGGCGTAGGGAAGTTATCAGAGAATACGGTGAAACGCTTAGAAAATTTACCAGTAATCTAGGGGTTCATTCTCTAAACGATAATGCATTCACAAATATTACGTCAAACCTCGTTGAAAGCGGGAGTGACCTGCCTAGGGCAGTATTGGCATACTTCTTTGCTACTCAGTCAGCCATCAGAGAAAATGGCAACTCAACCCTGTTTCCTTTGATAATTGATTCGCCAAATCAACAAGAACAAGACCCTGATAATTTGAAGAAAATGTTGGAGTTTATCTATGCTCAAAGAGCGCCAGAGCAACAGCTAGTTGTCGGAATGGTAGAAGATGCTGGTGTTGTATTTGAAGGTGATATGTTGGTTTTTGATAAGAAATATTCTGTGCTAAATGAGTCAGAATATTTGTTACACGCTACTGAGATTCGTGAATATGAGGCCGCTAATTTAGCTTTGTAATAATTAATTTCGCAATATTTAATTACGGAATCTAAAGAGTGGTACTGTTTCATTCTGGCACCATATTTGTTTCACCTAAGTAGTTTTTTGTGTTCCATTAGATGAACAGAAACGTTTCGTTTTGACTTCATTTTACACGTATATATTACCCTGAAATGACACCTAGCTTTTCATCATAGTGGATCAAAACAGTGTTTATTGATGAAACAAAAATGGTATGGGTTTGAAACAATCTTAATTTAACGAAAAATAATGGCTCGACTGCTTTTGTTAAAATCTATTTGGCGAAAGCGTGAAAATAGGGGTGGCTGTCATTGCCGTCAAGATAAGAGAATATTTCTTGGCTGACAGTGTGAGCTTGGATTTCTTTATTGGGGGACTGACAGAATTGCACCTGCTCTTTAATAGCACTTACATCTTCTAGTAACTGTTCGACGTCCAGTTCTCTGATGCTACCATCGCTTCGGTAGAGTGTATTTGCCTCAAGTAAAAAGAATACGTACACAAAAAGCTCATCAATCAATTCGATATTGTATCGGTAAACCATTAAGTATAAGAACTGAGCGTATAGATATTTTTCTACTCTCCGGCTGTGTGAAGTGCCAGAACGATACTTATGTACGATGAACAAAATAGACAATGCGTGAAGAGACTCAATTGATTTGTTGGCGTAAAGTTTTTCAAGTTGAGTGTCGTAAAGTTGTTTAACGTTTTCAGCAAGTAAATTTGCTGGCAGGTTTCTGGCAAATCTGTGCTCAATGAATATAAGCTTTCGAACGTCAATTGACAGCGTAAAGGCGCTGGATAATATCGTTCTAAGCCTGCTAAGCGCCTCCCAGAAACAAAAATCGAAGTTAAACAGAGTGTGCATCCCAATGGCATCATTGACATAAAAAGTTGTTGTCATACTCGAAATTGGCTGGCCTCTTGAAAGCCTATACCAGTATCGACTTTCAACTTCACTATGGAACCGTCCTGTGTCCGACATATATGGATTGCTAATGCATCTTCGTTCCTGACCTTCTAAGTGTTTTAGAAATTCCGCAATCGAGTCAAAACCCTGCCTGCCCAAATAATCCTTAAACTTTATTTGCGTGTAAGTGCTTTTGATTGTTGGTGCGAGCCTTTTATAACGTCTAAAAGCTTGTCTATCCGCCGCCAACTGGTACTTATTTTTTGAACATATAAAGGGTTCGATACTGATTTTCACGCAAACCACCCATCTTCCGAAAATTAATATTTAAACAATTCATACAGTTGCTGACCTCTGACTCCAGAACAGCGCCTTTTGTAGAAAACAATGTTTTTTGAATTTAGAAGTCTAGCCTAAAAGTTCCGCTAATTTGCAAAAGGAGGGTGACTTAACTTGAGTGAATCCGAAAAACAGGAATTGGCAAAAGCCCTAGAAGCAGACTTATTGAAGCTTCATGGGTCTCCGATCCTTACGCTGAATCAATTGCATCGAGCGTTAAACTATCGCTCAGTAGATGCGGTCAAGCAGGCGATATTGCGAGGTGTCTTTCCTGTACACACGTTTGAAATGCCGCATCGTCGCGGCAAATTTGCCTTAGTAAAAGACGTTGCGGAATTTTTAGCAGAGCAAGCATTTAACGAGGAGAAAAACGATGATTAGTTAGCAGAAGATATAGAGCAGTATTAGAAGTAAATAGTTTTTCTGGTGCAGAAACGACAAAAGCCCATCAATGAGCGGCAACTCTAGGGCTTCTGAAAAACATCTTTGATATAGATGATGTTTATAAGTGTCGTTGTAAGTGGGCCACATGTCAAGAAAGTTTAGTTGTTTTCTTGTCGGCCCCTCTGTGCCTTTATTTTAGATAAGTAAAGGTAATAACACATGTTAAAAACAACTCAAATCCGTGCCGCTATCCGCGCTAAATGCGTGTTGCCCGACATTACTATTCGTAAACAGGCGGAATTTGCCAACGTTTCACCTTCTTCGATGTTAAGGCTAAACAAACGTTGTGAAAAATACGATGTCGATCACCTGTTAGCTGAACAGCTCAATGATGAGGCGCTAATTAAGCTGTTGTTTCCTGATATTTTGAAGAATGCTAAAAAGCGTATTCCCAGAATTCAATATATCGTGGAAGAGCGCACCAAGGAAAAAGGTAAGCGTAAGTCGATAACTGTGTTGTACATTGAGTACAAGGCAGAAGATCCAGTGTCGGCAATGAGCTATTCGCATTTCTGCCGTACCCTCAAGAAAATCTTGAAGCGTTGTAAGCTTTCCATGAAGCAGCTTCACGCAGCAGGTGAAGTAGTTTATATCGATTACGCTGGCACCAAAGTTAGCTACAACGTAAATGGTGAAAAAGCTTGGGCTAAAGTATTTATCGCGGTATTAGGCGCTAGCCAAAAGATTTTTGCTTTTGCTACTCCCGGTGAAACCACGGCAGATTGGATTGAAGCCATGCGCCGTATGTTCATTTACTACGGTGGAGCAACCGAAGTCGTAGTTATGGACAACGCTAAGGCTTTGGTTTCACAACCGGGTCTCATTCCTACATTTGTTGAGAACATTAATGCGTTTGGTGACCATTACAACTGTTTGATGGATTCCTGTCGTGTGGGCCGTCCACAGGATAAATCACTTGCTGAACTTGGCGTTAAATTTGTTACTCAGCGCATTCTCATTCCAATGAATCATGATTGGGATTTCTTTAGTCTTAAAGAAGTTAATCAACACCTGAGTAAAGAAGTTGAAGTGCTGAATAACTTAAACTTCCAAGGCTTAGATTTCTCTCGCAACGACTTGTTCGACAAGAACGATAAAGGCGCTCTGAATCCACTTCCTCATGCGGATTTTGACATGATTGTTGAGAAAATGGTGCAGCAAGTGTCGCCAGAGTACACCGTTAAATACCGACACCACGAATACTCTGTTCCTTGGATGATTCATGGTGAACAGGTTGAGGTATACGCAACGCTAACACATCTTCGTGTCGTACACATGCATCAACTTGTTGCAGAACATGAGCTGGTTGATGACCCTATGGGCAGCACTATTCTCAAAGAGCACATGCATCCAGATCACCTTGCTGATGTTGAAAGCAATGATATGGATAAAAATTTGGCGTGGGCTGTTGAGTCTGGCTCCCATATTGGTCAACTGGTTGAGCTTTGGTACTCCAAGGTAAATAACCCACGCTCTCGTGCAATCGGAAAACGCTGCCGCGCACTGATGAAACTCAGTAATAAAAAAGGTCGCAACGTGCTTGATGATGCGTGTGAATACGCGCTTCAGCATGACATGGTCAGTGTGTCGGATGTGGAGTTGGTTGTGCGTGCTCAGGATGAACAAGATGGTATTGAAAATTTACCTGCATTTATTGCGGCGCATGAAAATGTGCGTGGCAGCGAGTATTACGGAGGTTCTGATGAAGCTTAGAAACGAAGTAATAGAGAAATGTCAGAGACTTAAACTGACGGGTGTTATGACTGCACTGGAAATGCAACTTTCCTCCAAGGCTTTCGATACTCAAAGTTTTTTGGCTCGACTTGACCATTTGCTGTCAGAAGAGGAATCGTCATCTCTGAATAAACGCATTAAAACGCTTCAGCGGCAAGCTAAGTTGCGTTGGCCTAATGCTGTTATTGGCATGATTGATTACAAGCTTCATCCCGGTTTAGAGCCTGCCAAAGTCGAGAATTTGGCGGAGTTAAACTGGCTTCGACACAATCAACACGTTGTATTTTGTGGTCCAACAGGCTCAGGAAAAACACATTTAGCCTGCGCTCTTGCAAACAAAGTCATTATGGCAGGTATGAGTGTTCTCTTCTTCCGCTATAACGAGTTGCTATTGCTTTTAACGGCAGCAGATAAAGAAGAGCGATTTACGCAGTATTGTAAAAAACTCAACCGCGCTTCAGTCATCGTAATTGATGACTGGGGCGTGGCCCCACTAAGTGCCGTTCAAAGACATTTGTTGTTTGAGTTCATTGAATCGCGTGATCAAAAAGGTTCTCTGATTATTACCTCTCAGTATCCGATGTCGAGTTGGTATGAAGCATTTGGTGACCCCACTATTGCCGATTCAGTTTTAGATCGCATTGTTCACAATGCCCATCAGATTGACCGCAACCAAGGTGGTTCTATCCGTAAAAAGCTCGGTGTACATGGAGGTGGCAAATGAGTGATATGAAACAACGCTCTTATTTGCAGGTACTGGGACAATTGAGTCTGGTAGATATCTATATTCGGCAAATATTTGATTACTATCGAGAATGTTTCGAAGAGAGTGAAGAACATCAACAGTTTGTTCTGGAATCTTCACGTATACCTGAGGAGCTAAGGGATCATCGTTATGTAGGCTCCTGCAACAGGACACTAGGAACCGAGGTTCCGACAGCTCGCAATCTTGAAGGTGGTGCGATGCGAGGCTCTTTGCAAACAGTTGGGTTAATTCATTCTACTGGTGGTGAATTGTTTCGGAACTGTATTGTGTTCCCTGAAATGGATGACCAAGGAAATGTCGTTTCTGCTGTTGGATATCGTTATGGAGATCGAATTCGCTCTTGGCAAAAGGGCGTCATACATTGGGAAAAACCAACGCATGATGGGTTTGTTAACGAAGGCTTAGCATTAGTTAAGGAGGTGATTTATGGACAAGCCAATCAGCAAGCGCATTAGCGACAACATTCCCTATTATCTTCGCCTTTGTGAAGCGAAAGGAGACTCGCCTGAAACTATCGTCAATAAGGCTGCTGGTTTAGACAAGTTTGCATTGTGGTGCGAAACAAAGTGCGTGTATGACATCGACCAAATCGATTTGGACTTGATGGATGATTACATGCTTTACCTAAACCAATACCGAAAGCCACTAGATGGCAAGCCGATGACCATTGCCAGTAAACGTGGTTACCTCACTTATGTGAAAACCTTTATTGAGAAGCTGTACATCAAGGGAGTGCTAGATAAAAACACGTTGGAGCATATTGAGTTGCCCAAGTTGGGGCGTCCATTACCCAAAGCCATATTTACACAAGATGAAATCAGTAAAATACTGAATCAGTCTTTGGTATTTGGTTTCACTGGTATGCGAGATCGCGCCATCATGGAGACTTTCTTTGCGACAGGCATTCGTCGCACCGAACTTGCGAATCTCGATATCGACGATGTTGATTTGAATGAGCAGCAAGTGCGCATTCGAAAAGGTAAAGGTGACAGAGAGCGTATTGTGCCAATCAGTACGAGAGGCTGTGAATGGATAGCGTTTTATTTGAGTAAAATCAGACCGCGTATTTCGTTCGTCGCTTCTGGTAGTGCGTTGTTTTTGGCTAACAATGGTAAACGCTTTCGGGCAAACATGTTGTCGGATATGGTTTCTCGCTACGTAAAATTAGCAGGTATCAAGCGTGCAGGTTCGTGTTACTTGTTCAGACATGCTACAGCGACAACAATGCTGGATAACGGTGCCGATTTGCGGCATGTGCAAGAAATGTTAGGTCATGCTGATATTTCAACAACGCAAATCTATACACATGTCTCACGCTCTAAACTTGCCGAAGTGTATGGGAAGTCACATCCCTCTGCATTGAGTGAACTTAGTATTTTTAACTAAATTTAAAGCGATGCTTTGGCATCGCTTTTTACTCAATGAGCTAATTTGGTGTTACCGTATGCAAAACAATTAAGGAGATGTTTATGTTAAGGACAAAGAAAGTGTTTATTGATACCGAGTCTTATGTTCGAAACCATTTAAATTTCGAACATCCCAGTTTCTCATCTTTTAAGAAGCTTTGTGATGAAGAAGAATTGGAGCACATAACCACCACCGTTGTTTGTCGAGAGGTGGAGCGAAAAATTGAAGAATCAACAAAAGAAGCTTTAGACGCACTGAAGACTTTCAAGAGAAAAGCACAGCCCCTAAATAATTTAGACTACAAAGACTTTTCGTCTCTGTTTTCAGATATTGATGAAAGTGAAGCTTTCAAGAAAGCAATTGGCTCTTTTCAAGCTTTCATTAGCGATACATCAGCGCAAATCGCGGAGGCCAAAAGCATTGATTGTGAAGATATCTTAGATAGATATTTTCAAACCCAGCCGCCATTCACAAAGGACAAGAGTAATGAGTTCAGGGATGCAATTTCGCTATCTGCGTTGAAAACGCATTTAGATGGTCAATTAGCATACGTAGTTTCTGAGGATAAAATTCTCAAAGAATATTGCGAAGAAGATGAGCTACTTGTCTATGTAGAAACGTTACCTAAACTGCTGGACCTTCACAGTGCGACTAATGAGAGAACCGCTAAGTTAAAAGCCTATATTCAGGAACATCAAGACGACCTAATAAAACAAATAGACGAATACATATCAGATTGTGATGTGTACAACTATTCGACTTGGGAAGACGCAGAAGTTGACGGATTTACAGTCACTGATGTTCATTTATTTGATACGTCAGTTTTATCAATTTCTGATACTGAAGCCACAGTAGAGGTAGTTGCTAGAGTCCAATTAAATGTTAGCGTTACTGGTCCTGATTACAATAATGGGACTTACGACAAAGAAGATGGTGTCATGTATACCTTTGGAACATCCACTCAGGTTGTAGATTTAGATCTCGAATATGATGTCAGCATAGATATCGAGTATGAATATGCAGGTGAGAAAGTAACGGAAATGGAGTTCGCAATTACCATCCCAGAAGCTATTAAGGGGATTGAAGTAGAAGTTGAAGAAAATGAGCCGGACTACTACTAATCCTTAAAAACACAAATAGGTTATTATGTGATCTTCATTGCGGAGTCATTTAAATGTTAAACTGTAGTGGTTTATTAACCATCACAGTTGCTCTTTCAAAATAAACCAAGGAATTTAGGTTCTCGCCGCATATCGGCCTCTTCTAAGTGCATGAAAATACTCTGGTTCGTATTTCGGATTATTTTATATGCAGGCACGATACTATGATCCAGTTATCGGGCGGTTTTATTCAAATGATCCCGTCGACGCAGCCACATTTTTATCTAAAGGGAATATGCATGGGTTCAATCGTTACTCTTATGCAAACAACAACCCTTATAAATACATTGACCCTGACGGGAGAGAAAGCATATTTAGGCAACAGTTACACCATGAAACGATGAAAAGCGTACCCGGATACCATAACGCATCAAAGAGGCTTGCAAAAGCATCGACGTTAAAAGTTAGTCTTGGTGGCTTGGGTTTCAAGGCGGGATATAAATCGCCAAACTCTCCGTTGCAAGCAGATTTAGGTGCTGAAATTACTCCGGCTGCTAAGTTGGATAATGACGGATTACATGTTGAGATAACGGTGGAAGCTGCGTTTGAAGCAACTGCACCAGATGGGTCGAGTGCAAAAGGACAAATTGGCAAAGTAGGTACTTCTCTGAAAGGCGGCGAAGTAACTACTATTTCAGAAGGCCCTAACCTAGAAGTGTCGCCTGCGACTAGCGGGACTTTGCAAGTGGATGGCATTATGAAGGTTAACGGCAAACTAGGGACTGTAAAAGTCGAATATGAGTTAAATACAAATGAATTATAAGAGCTACATCACTTGTAGACTTTATGTGAAATTTTGCGGAATTGGGTTTAAGAAATATGGTTATTTATGAGTACGATGTTGTATCGATTCTTCTTGTTGCTTTCGGTTTGTTTGCATGTTGCAAACGGAGCCTCCAACTCAATCTAAAAGTTGGAGAAAGTAATTTTAAGACATCAGTAGAAGAA
>JAXHTT010000076.1:0-17652 GCA_034190055.1 Pseudomonadota bacterium
GTTGGCGATCACGATGGCCACAACTCTATCCCGAACGTAATAAGACTCCAAGTTGACCACTGCAGTAGGATAGGATCCCGTCAGACAATATGCATCCGGCAGCAATCAGTCCACCATCTTGAAACTCTGAATCTTTGACGTGGCAAGCTGCTATTTCTCTCCAGATATCTTGCTGTTTACTTTTATTTCGAGTTGAGTTAGCAGAGTTTAGTGCGCACTCCCACCCATTTATAGCTGTTCTAGTATCACCTAATTCAAAACAAGTTTGAGCGATTTCCTCTGCCGTATTAAGAATCCAGTCATCATCTCCAACGCCACATTCATGGGATAACTTCAATAAACGTAATGCATAAAAAGGTGAATCATCTAATTTTTTACTATCTATCTCAGATTTAATGAATCCCGCTAGTTTTTCGAACAGATCAGGTCGCTGTGTGTCTCTCCTGAACATACAGCTTAACCTTAAGGCGCGCTCGATTCGCTCTGCTGGATATACCCATGATTCACCTACAGCTAATAGTTGTTTTGCTGATTCAAGATATGCCTCTATTGCTATATATGCATGTTCAACACTTCCAACTTTAGTAACCCAAGAAATATCTGCTAACCGTACTTGTAACTCAGGTATTGTCACGGAGTGACAAAATTGAGAAAGTGCATTTAAAGACTCTTTAGAAAAATCATTGGCAATAAGACCTCTGCGATCTTGCATTATAAACTTAGGTGAAAATGGCGCTTTCGGGTTTTCAGGTTTTAGGTGCATCGAACAAGTGGCAGATAGCAACTTTGCGGCATTAGAGCCTTTAATACTCCCAAAAGCTGACTCTAATTCATAATACACAGGGCTTTTACATGAACTGAGTATTTGATCTTGATCTAGTGATTGCAACTCCTCCAGAGTTACCTCAACTTCTTGAATAGACACATAACCTCCGTGTGTAGATTGCAGCTAACAGCTTATTACTGATACTTAATAGTAACACCCGTTTCCCATGAAAAACCATATTCTGTGTTTTCATAGGAAATAATATGAAATGTCTGCTTTACGTACACAAGAGACTGCCAGATTTGGTCTAGCTCAATCTGTCAAAGTGTCAGGTTGAGTGACGACTAATCCAACTTATTTGTAGTAGCAGACATCTAACCTGACACTTTTTGTCAAAAGTTTCGACTTAAGCTGACAGACAGTAAAAGACAAGAGCAGGCGAAAAGGCTACATCATTTAAGAACCGCTTAGGTACCTGAGGTATGCGCAAGCAAGAATGGCTGTAAGCCAGTTTAAGATCACTTCGTCTTATGAATGGGTCAAGTTTTTCGTGCAGGGCTAAAACATGACAACATTCCCGCATGGCCCTACACCTTTTACAGTGAGTTCGAGTCATGGAGAGAGTTTTTAAATTATCAAGTTGAAGGGACGTCTTTATCTGTATAAGTATACATAACGCACCATTATCTGATAGCACTTTGACATACAATTAAAAAATCTGCTACTTATAACCTGCGTGCATCATTTTCATGGTAGTAGGATACGCGCATCATTTCACTAACAAGGAAACGTAATAGCATGACTGAAGAACAAAAAAAAGATGATAAAGTTGTCATTTCTACCGCTGTGGAAGGGCCTTACGATATTGGTAAAGCGACAAATGATAGAAATCCAGCGAGTGAGCTTGTCACCGCTTATATTCCAAGAGATTCAAAGGTAATAAGTGTCAGAGCCTATATAAAAAATAAGCCATGGGGTAGAGGTGAATGCGATTTAGGCACGTCAAACTGGGTAGAGGCGACACTTGATGGACCAGAGCCAATGGGATGGTGCAGAGCATTCAGTCGAGGACAAGGGACGACCTCCAACGCTCGCTGGGTACGAGTGCTATTTGAGAGCTGGTCTCACTGCAACAGTAGACAATGCAAGTTAGAAGTGAGATACCGTAATAACGCAGCCAATATGGTAGGTGATGATATTGTCGGGGAGCCATTAGAGTCTGGTGTTTTATTGGACTACAGCACTATGTTAGCTCAACATGATAAGACTTAGTCGATGAAACAAATAGCTAAAGATAAAAAAGCCTGCATATGCAGGCTTTTTTAGATGAACTCGCTCAAACTTGAACTGACAATCACTCACTTTTTCATCTTCTTGATTGCTAATTCATGGGAACGGTCAGTATTTTAATACTCTTACATGTTGAAGACATTTGTGATTTTTTAAAATCCATCCGCTGCAATTTTTCGTTCGTTAAGGTTGTTGTTTCTCTGATGCAGTATATATTTGTAATTTATTAGACTGATAAAACTCGTTCAGCATGTAATTTTAAGAAGCGTTCCTATCTATTAAAGAAGTTTGATAGCCTTCCCCCAATATCTCTTCGATTTCAGAGTACTGATCAAAACCACCAAATCTATTTTCTAAACTTTCTCGAAGCCTAAAAAGCCGACGCTGAGCAGTATCAATTAGAGTAGAATAGGTAGTGGCGCGCACAGTACCAATGACATTTTTATAATCTTCTGAATCTCGAACTTCTTTAACCTTCGCTGTTTTTGGCTTAATTTTGTGACCAACAACAAATGCGCTGATAGTTGGGGTTGTGTCAATGATCCCAGCATAAGCTATATCTTGAACATAGCCGTCAGCTTGATTCATTTCTTCTCTGCCAATATCGAATCCACCCCTTTTTACTTCAATGAGCAACACGTGGCTTACTCTGCTAATTTCACCATCAAAAGTCTCCGTAGCGAGCCCTTGAATTGTCGAGTCCTTTAGCACCACAATATCTGGTCGTTTTTTTGCGTTAAGAAATGCTGATTTATCAATCTTCTGATTGAAAACACTTTGAATTGTTTGTTGAAGCGCAACGTTACTGGAATACTCTGATGACTCGTACTCTGGGCCAAATAGCCATTTCGCTTTGAGAACAAGTGGATGCAAAGTTTTTAACTCATCAGCGTCCTTATCCGAAGAAAATAATTTTAACGTTTCTATAATTTTCAATCGCTGGTCTATCTCCGACAGTACAATAAGCGCATCATGAATAGACCACTGGTCAAGCAGTTCATTGAGTCCGTGTATGTCTTGGTCTGACAGTACAGAAAGTTTACTTAATAAATTAGCTCCAGCACGCGATTTTTCTAGGTTGACAGCTGCTTTAACTGCTAAGTGCAACGTATCGATATTAAAGTCAGGGTTTTCCAAGATAATGTCATCAATAAAATCAGATAATTCCTTCTTTGCTAATGATGACATCTCTCTAATGTCTGCCTGATTTGCAAGCACTAGGCTGCGTCTTGTTTCACGAACTTCCTCTTTTTTCAGCTCTTGCCTTTTTCTATTGATATATTGCTTCGCTTCCCGGGCAACTGTTACAACTAATTCTGAGCTAGGCAAAAAACCTGACCAATCTTCTAGAATTTCTGTTCTTAGCCCATCTGTTTCAATGATAAGAAGATACCTGTTAGCAAAAGAACGACGGCTGTCTATTATTGGCTCTCCAGCAAGCTTCCAGCTGGGTTCACCAACTAATCTTCCCCCAACCCAAACAGCCGCTCCAGAATATAAAGAGTCTTTTCTGTTTTTCTTCGAATCCAAAAGAGTAAATTTTAACACTAAGTCTTCACATTGAATTGTAGTCGTGTCGATTAGGCCCGGATGCTCATGAAGTTGAAGTGTTTTACCATTTACACTTACTGAAAAATCGGGAGTCGCTATAAATCTTGCAGATATAATTTCTGCAATCGCATCTGCGCTTGGCAAATTCCTAGAAACAGAAACAATAAGCTTTGTTCCATTACCAGTAGAAAGGCTTTCTTCGTGAGAGAAAACAGCTAAAGGTTTATCAGAAACCTCTGTAGTTACTTCAAATATATTTTTATTACCGTCTCTGATTGTTTCGACTTTGTAGCTGTCATTGAAACAAAGTAGACCATGACGGCCAATACCATTGCGACCGAAAGCTTTCCTTTTTTTATCAGCACGAGACTTGGGAAACTCTACGTTCTCACCTTGATGCAAAGTTCGATTGTAACGAATTGTCATCCAGCGCCGCTTGAAATGCTCTTTGGTCATTCCGACACCATCATCGCTGACGACAAGATCTTGGTTATAATCGCTTGGAACAGTGATTTCAACTTTCGAAGCGCCAGCATCAAACGCATTAGCCACCAATTCAGTCAATGCAATATCTGCTTGGCGAACAACGGCTCCTAGATCCCGAAGTAGAAAATTCTCTTCATATTGTGGGTCAAATAAATCCTGCGTTTCATTCATATTGAGCCTTCCTTGTGCCATTTTACACACCACCATAGAACGTACTCACAAAGTCTTTCAGCTTCTCGGTAAGGCGCGGTATGACTTTCTTGCGCTGAAGTATGCTGGGTGGTTTTTCCATTAGCCCTGCCACTTCTTCACGCAAAGGTTCTTGGTTGTTGTAAATCATTCGTTCAACAACATCTTTCATGCGTTCTGGAACGAGTTGCTCTTCTTCTGCAATTTGCTTTGTCGCCTTTTCTTTCTCGACTTCCCAGTACGCTGCAAATGCGTCGTCTACTTCTTCGGCAGACTTAACATTAGGCAGGTTTTCTTTAATAAATTTATCGATGAGTTCCTGCTTACTTCTCAGGTTAGGATCACCATTTACCGCTTGCATCAGTGTCTTGTACTGATACTGGTATTCTTCTTCCGACTCTGTTTCTTTTAACTTACTCAGGAGTTTCAGTATGTAGGCAACATTAATCTCATCCATCGCCAAGAGTTCGAGTTCAAAGTCGACCTCTTCGAGAACAGCCACCTTTTCTTTGGCATTATTCGTCTTCACTTTGTCGTGCAGGTCGAGGTACTTACTCTTGAAGTCTTCGAACTCTTGTTCACCTATTCGCACGTCGTCAAAGCTAAAATCTGCAAAGCTTTCCAGAATGTTCCTCAAGCGCATCAACTCGCGAAACGCCTTGATGTATTCCAGTTCCTGATTTTCATCTTCCAGACTATCGACGCTTTCAGGATCGGGAGCGATTGCTAAAAGGTTGCCGAAGGCTTTATTGAAGAGTTTCACAAAATCCTCATACGGCGGCATAATGACAGTGTCTTTAGCGTCTTTGTTTGAAAACAGAGCCAGAGCGTCATCTGTGCGCTTTTTGAGGTTGCGGAAGCACAGAATATTACCTTGTGACTTCTGCTCGTTAAGAATTCGGTTAGTGCGAGAATACGCCTGTATTAAGCCATGATATTTAAGATTCTTATCAACAAAAAGCGTGTTCAAGGTTTTGCTGTCAAAGCCAGTAAGGAACATATTCACTACCAAAAGTATGTCTACCTTACGCTGGCGAACCTTCTTTGAAATGTCGTTGTAGTAATTATAAAAAGACTCGCTGTCTTTGGTGGTGTAACTGCAACTAAACATCTCGTTGTAATCACCGATAAACTGCTCCAGTTTATCGCGGCTGTGACTATACACAGCCCGAGGCTCCGCCACTTTATCTAAGTCGTTATCATCTAATCCATCGGCGTCGGGGTCTTCTTCATTGGCTGCATAAGAAAAGATGGTCGCAACTCGTAGGTTGTGTTTTCCTTCCGCTTTCTTTTTGGCAAACAGTTCGTAGTACTTTATCAACGCAGGAACGCTTGATACGCAAAACATCGCCGTAAATTCTCGGCTATGAGTCTTACGGTTATACTGGGCAATGATGTAATCGACAATTTTTTCTAACCGAAGCTCTGATTCCATCAGCTCTTTGGTGTCGATACCTTCAACTTCAATGTCTATCTCATTTGCACTATCTTTCTTCTTGTATTTGCCGACATACTCAACGTTAAACTTAAGTACATTCTCATCTTTAATTGCATCGACAATGGTGTATTTGTGCAGTGGCTTATGAAACAAGTCGGTTGTTGTGTATTTGCGAGACGATTTTGAAACGGCGTTTTCAACAAAAATCGGCGTACCAGTGAAACCGAACATTTGATGGTTGGTGAAGAACTGACTGATTTTTTGGTGGGTATCACCAAACTGGCTTCGGTGACACTCATCAAAAATAAACACAATATTTTTATCTTTCACCGATTCCATTCGTTTAGAGTAACGCTTGTGGCTAATGGCGTTGTTAAGCTTTTGAATGGTTGTGACAATCAGCTTTGTATTGCGTTGCTCATTGATCTTATCCGCGGCAACCGGCGCATCGGTAAACTGATCTACAAGTAGCTTTGTGTTATCTGTGCTATCCACGCACCCTTTCGAAAAGCCGTTAAACTCTTTGCTTGTTTGGTAGTCGAGATCCTTGCGATCAACGACAAACACCACTTTGTGAATTTTACTGTCGCCTGTAAGCAACTGGGCTGTTTTGAATGAGGTTAAAGTTTTGCCTGAGCCCGTTGTATGCCAGATATATCCATTCATCTTATCGGTCGATTGACCACTTACGACTAAAGCCTGGCGTTCGGCAACACGTTCGATAATCGCTTCAGTTGCATATATCTGGTACGGACGCATTACCATAAGAATGCGGTCAGTCTCATTTAGCACCACGTACTTCGTGATTATGTCGGTGAGATGATCGGGCGTTAAAAAAACCTGAGCGAATTCAGTCAAGTCACTGTAACGTTTGGTATTTAACTCATCTGCCCAGAAGAACGTTTGCTTGAAGCTTTGTTTGCGGTTGTTGGCGTAATACTTGGTGTTCGCTCCGTTTGATATAACGAATACCTGCACGTACTGAAACAGGCCATCTTCTGCCCAATAGGAGTGCCGCTGATAACGGTTTATCTGGTTGAAAGCTTCTTTTAATTCAAGTCCACGGCGCTTAAGTTCGATTTGCACCAAAGGAAGGCCATTCACCAGAATAGTGACGTCATAACGGTTCTTATAACGACCTTCTACGCTAACTTGCTGAGTAACCTGAAAGTGATTTTGTTTGACGTCTTCATCCAGAAAGCGGATATAACCAGTGGTGCCATCGTCCTTGTTGATTTGCAGTCGGTCACGAAGAATCTTGGCCTTATCAAACACGTTTCCTTTCGCTAAAGCGTTGCGAATTTGCTTTAGTTCAGTTTCGCTAATATCAAAACCGTTGAGCTTGGAAAGCTGCGCTGTCAAGTTTTCTCTTAATGATTTTGTATCCGTGATTTGTACACGCTCAAAACCCTGCTTCACGAGCTGTGTAACGAGCTTATTTTCTAATTCTTGTTCCGACTGATAGGCCACATTTACTCCTTGTACACCGTTATCCTAAACGAACATCTGCTGTAACAACCCTTTTTTAAAGGTTTGAGTGAGTTCTATTTGTTGCTTCACGGCATCAAGCTTTCTGTCTAAAACGCGGAGAAAATCAGAAATTTTCCTTTGTTCTGCTCTAGACGGTACGGGCACTTCAATATCATTGAAAAACTCAGTAACACTTACATTTAGCAGGCCGTGATTTCTGGCACCTTCCTGAGCTATTTTATTTATCTCTCTATTGAGTTGCCCAGCTTCAAAGAATTGTTCCCAAAACAATGGCTCTTGGTCTCCAACGACTCTGAAACAAATATACAATGTTGATACAACGCCCTTGTCGTAGTTATTGAGGCGTTTAATTGCTCCCATTGGATAACCTTTCGAATAACTTTTATTATAAGCAAAGTCACCGTTCTCCAGTAGGTAGTATCCAGTTAAGTCTTTAGCCGAAACAGATTTATTGAAGTATTTTTCTTGATTAACTAAGCCCACTTGAGCAGAGATAGTAAGTACGTTTTGATTATCTTCTTTGTTTTTGCGGGTAATTCTTTCAAAGACTTCACCAAACCCAAGACTTTGCCAACTGGGAAAATCACTACCACTATCGTCTTTAAAACGAATTTCTTGCTTGAACAGCTTTTGCACCACGCCTTTTTTGTACTTCTCAAGTAGGGCATGCTTTTCTGTTAAAAGGCTAATTTTTTTGTCTACTGCCGTGAAGAAGTCTGCTATTTTTTGTTGCTCAACAGGATTGGGAACAGTTATTTTAATCTTTTTTATTTCTGCTGATGTTAACCCTTTTATTGAGGTTCCCTGGCTATATCTATTTAGTAAGTTTCTATTTTTTTGGAAAAAATAAGCCACATAGCGTGGAGCCATATCAGTTGGTGTAAAGTTGGTGAAATCTTGACTTGTACATAACGCTGTTTTATTTACCGCAAGCTTTCCGACTCCTACTCTCGATACAAACAAAAGACTATTAGCTGGTATCAACTTTGTAGCTGACTCCTTGAGAGCTTGCTCTGTTATATGGCGAGACACATTTATTGAATCAACATTATCCGCTTCTATATCTGAACTTGATATCCATGGGATATCTCCTTCCCAATAGCCTTGCACTTCTTTATCGGGTGTTCCACCACCAATAAAATTCCCCAATTCTGCCATAGGCACTAATGGAATTTCTTCAGTAAACTCGTTAAACCTTATTTCTGGGCGAATCTTCATTTTAGTTAGCTCCGCCTTTGAAAGGAGTGACTAGTTTCAATTCATTGCAAAACGCTGAAATATGCTCATCAATACTCTCTATTTCATCAATGGTTACTGCCAATTCAGCTGCGACATTCTCTAAATCAATTGGCTCGTCCTCTTCAAACATATCTACGTATCGAGGAATATTAAGATTAAATTCATGCTCTTCGATAGAATCTATATCTTTTGTTTGTTTAATTGGAACGACATTTGAAAATTTTTCTATAAAGGTTCTTTTTTCTACGGCATTTAAAATTTCCGCTAAGTCTTCATCTCTAAGGTAATTTTGATTAGTAGCTTTTCCATAATTCTGACTAGCATCAATAAACAAAATGTTATCGCTATGTTTGCGGTTTTTCTTCAACACCAATATACAAGTTGGAATAGATGTGCCGTAAAAGGTGTTTGCGGGTAAACCAATTACCGCATCGAGATAGTTCTTTTCTTTGATTAGGTGTTTACGAATATGGCCTTCTGCGGCACCACGGAATAGCACACCATGAGGCAAGACCACCGCCATCGTGCCGTTATCATCTAATTGATGAATCATATGCTGCACAAACGCGAAGTCGGCTTTCGATGCAGGTGCTAGTTTGCCGTAGTCTTGAAAGCGTTCATCAGTGAGGAAACCTTGAGATGCACTCCATTTCGCTGAAAACGGCGGATTCGCGACTACGGCTTCGAACTTGTGTTCTAAGTGATGCGGTTGTTCGAGTGTGTCGTCCTGCTGAATATCAAACCGACGATAATGCACACCGTGCAATATCATATTCATTCTAGCAAGGTTGTAAGTGCTGGGGTTTTGCTCCTGTCCATAAAAGTGGCCTACGTCTTTTACTTCTTTTGCAACTCGCAATAGTAAAGAGCCAGAACCACAGGTTGGATCGTATACACTGCGAAGTTTATCTTTTCCTTGGGTAACCAGTTTCGCCAGAAGCTTCGACACCATAGGCGGTGTATAAAACTCACCCGCCTTTTTACCTGCACCCGATGCAAACTGTCCAATTAAGTATTCATAAGCATCGCCCAGTACATCAATTTCCGTTTCATGATGCAGAAAGTCGATATCGTCGAGATGTACCAGTATTTTTGCGATCAGCTCATTTTTGGCCTTTTCTGTTTTACCAAGCTTGTTTGAGGTCAAATCGAGGTCGTCAAACAGACCGTTGAAATCATCCTCAGCCGCCGTACCCATCGTACTTTGTTCAATATGGTTCAGCACTTCAGTAAGCTGCTCTAAAATAAACTCACCGTTTTTGCCTTTTTCGGCTAACACATGGAAAAGCTCACTGGGCTTTAGGAAATACCCCAAATGATCGATCGCTTCTTCGTGAATGGCATCTAGATACTCTTTACCCTGTTGTGAATTCTCATCGATTTCATCAAATTTAATGCCATCCTCTTTGAGAATTTCGTCGGCATAGATGTCCATGCGCTCAGATAGGTACTTATAGAAAATAAAACCAAGTATGTAGTCACGAAACTCATCTGCGCTCATGTTGCCTCGAAGCGCGTTGGCAATGTTCCAGAGTTGTTTTTCTAATGCTTTCTTATGTTGTTCAACCATTGTTTCTTATTCCTTGCTACATCTTTCCTAGTGGAGCATTAATGCTTTATTCGGTGTCTGCTGCGTTAATTTATTTAAAAGCTGGGCCATTTCTCTATCTGGCCATATGTAATCTTTCTGACCTTTCACACCGCAGGGCCTGTGGCTTAAATCTGCGCTGTATCGGTACGGGCTGATATCCGCTACCGACGTGTTCTTGTAATACAACCCATAATCTATTTCCTGAGCTAACTGATTCATCGTACCTTGTACCGAACGATTACAGTTTGTATCGAACGTAAGTGATTGATAGTTCGTCGCAGCGGTATTAATCAGCTCAGGCGGCATATCGCTTTTCAGCAAGGCGTTAATAAACACATCGTTGAAATGCCAATCGAGGTTTGCGAAGTCTTTCTTGGTTAGGCATGGAATAAACAACGTGAAACGAGTCGCATCATGTACCGCAATCACGCACTGCCTTCTTTGGATGGTGATTAGATTTGCATGCCAGTTTAGCCACTGCGCTTGAATGCCTATTGCAGTCGTAGGTTGTTCTGTAGCTTTCACCTTCTCAGGTAGCTTGACGTAAAGCTTCTTGGTGCAATGGAGGATCAAGGTTGAGCCTCCTTGTATGCAAACTCCTTAAAAAATTTATGGTCAATTTCGTAAGTTTTGACAGGCTTTAAACCAAGTTCAAACTGTTCAAACATATTGACCAGTGACTCACCGTCTACCAGCTCAATGGGTTGTGCACCATCTCTTCTGGCTTCTTTCTTTGCTTCTTCGGTAAACCTACCTGTGGTAATGAAAATACCTTTGTCTGCTCGTCCTGACATTGCCCCACGAAAATCGCGTATCTGCGGTGACGAGATAGAATCTTTATATCTTTTGCATTGAAAGATAACGTTGAAACTTACCAGTGGATTTACTTTGAGGATGCCGTGTCCATCTATCCCTCCGTCTGCAGTTTTTCCTGTAACGACGACTTGTTCGAAACCTGCTTCGCGAAGAAGCCTCTGACAAAGGCGTTCGAATCCTGTTGGGTGAAGGCTTTTCAGTAGTCCTAAAAGTTCAGTTTCGTGAGGCTCGGTATCGGTAACATCATCTTGAGTAGATGATTTGCTTTTCTCAGGCTTCGCCTTATTTGCCTTTTGCACCTCAGATACAATAGCGATTTCATCTCCGAGCTTTAGGTCAGAGGCAAAACCTTCTTCAGTTAATGCCCAAACGCCTCGTTTTGAAGAGTCTATAAGCCCGGCTCGCACCAAATACATTCTTGCCCAGGCGATTTGGTTTTTGACCTTAGACGAACCGTTTTTTAGTGTTTCTGATAGCTCTTCTTCTGAAATGCTCAGCTTATTAATAACAGCGTCGGTGACTTCGCTTGAAGTACCAGAGCCACCAATCGACTTAAGAACGTCTACTATAGGAAGAATGTACTTTGAGAATTCACCTCCTTTTCGCTTTGTCATTCTACCTCCTTGAATTTAGGCCACCGGTTATAGCCGATTTCTGGGTTGTTGGATTCGTACTTTCTAATTAACTCTACTTCCTTCGCATTCACTTCAGCATCGCTGCAATCTTCAGATTCCCAAAGTATTTGCTTGCGAACGCTGTAATCTAATTGCTGTTCTCTAGGAAGCGATTCAAAGTCTGCATTAATGACATCCATATTAGGACTGCCGAAGTAGCGGAAACTACCTATTAAGTCTTTACCTATGTAAATTTTGCCGGTTGGATAGGTGATCATATAAACCTGTTTCACGCTTCATACCCCGGTGCAATCGCCAAGTTTTGCACATTGTTTAGCGTAAACCGGTTTTGTAGCCAAAGCTGGTATTCAGCACCTATTAGTGTGCCGCGCTCGGTACAGTCAACATTCCATCGTCTTAACAGATAACCGGCCATCGCTGCTCTTACTTTGATAAGCAGTTGCTGGTTTTGCATACCATAATCCATTTCTATCGCGGTAGGATGCCCAACATTCTTGGGATGCGGAACAAGCTGAAGTGGTATAAGGCGCTGCCATTCAGTATCGGCTTGGGCGCTTTCTTCATCATTAGGAACGTCTTTAATCGTTACTTTGCTAATACGCGTTAACACGAAGTCTCGGAAGCTTTGACTCTTCCGGTCAAAGGCGCGTACGTGCCAGCGTAGACCATTATCGACGATGGAGTGCGGTACAAGTTCTCTGGCATTCGAACCGCTAGAAAGTGACGTATAGATAACGCTAACCGCTTTGTTATTGAGAATGGCTTGTACCAGACGCGCAATAATAAAGATGTCGGGTACATTCAGACTGGACGGAGCTTCTACTGGGAAATGGATATCACCTATTGCATCAAACCCATCGGAGATATCATTTGCGAGTTTGGTTAAGGTGCGCCTTGCATCATGTTCGAAGACAGGTGTGAACTGAGGTGTCTGGAAGTATCGCTTTTCTCGCGAATCGTAAGACAGGTTATCCGGTGCAAGCTCTTTGTAAATACTGAAATCGCGTGAGCCTGCCGATAAACCGACCTGAAAACGATTAATTAAGTCCTGACGGTAAATCGCACCTTTGAATAATAGGCAAAAGTCGATGTAGGCAAGGCGTTGTTTTTGAGCAAAGCTGATAGAGTCGAGCATCGTCCCTGTGTACGTATCTATACTTTAGTGCAGTGTGGTTTATTTTGAGACGGTTGTAAAGAATATACGCGTCTAACTGCTCATAAATCGGCGCTTGAATTCCTTCTTTCGTGCTTCAGGTTCGAACTCTGTTAGTCCAGTACAGCGATGAGCAGCATGTGCATCCCACCCAAACGGCCAGCGTTTAAATATGTGCTGATTACAAGCAGGACAAGTGCGCTGATGTGCAGTATTAGAAACAGTCTGCTTTGTCTTCCTTATGGGTTTGGGCTTTGTCTTTAGATTGACAGCTGCACTGCTTATTGGCTTAACGTTTGGTATCCAGATAGCATCGCCCTTATCTGGGTCACCAAAACAGATGCGCTCCTGTTCAGACAAGCTTGCTACCCATGCGGCACTGTAGGCATCAACTCTATCGTGCATCGGTCCAAGGCACATGTTGTCTGTTTGCAACCAATCATCGCCAGTTTTAGGCCAACCGGTGTATTGGGACATAGCAGACAGCTGTAACTCAGCCTGATTCCCTTTACTTTTATGGATATCAGCAACACCTAACTGTTTGACTGTCGCGTGTGGATAGACTTCTATGCACTCGACAACTTTACTCAGTCGCTCGTTCAAGGCGAAACCTAACAGCATAAAGATTTGGTGGGCATGTGGCAGGTTTTGTATTGGCTTGTCCGCATGTAGGTGTTCAATCCCCCTTGCCTTAATGACTTCGAAATCGTAAGCAGACGGCGTGGTGTAACAACTTATACCTGCTTTGTCGAGGGCCTGCTCTGCAAGTCTACGTTTGAGATTAGTACCTCTAGGCCGAAGCGGAGAATCAATGCCTATGCGAACAGGATTTAAATGGAAAGCATCGCATACTGTTTCTACATAATTCGCGACATCGTTTGCAAATGCCTGATTCACCTCGTCATGCAATGTCAGTGCGTTACCCAATCCTCTAGGCGGTCTTATTTGATATTTGGCTAACGGAAACGGCAATAACCGCCCATATTCCTTACTGCAAATGACCAATGGCAGATACTTGTCTTTCGCACAAGCGACATCTATACCGATATACACATCCATGTTTACCTCTACTATGGGAGCTAAAACTTAAAACTGTCACAATACTATACGAAAATGAAGAATACCCAATTAAGAGATTGCGTGAATTATTATTCTTTAATCTTTTAGTCGAGGTTAGCTTGATCGGATGAGGTAAGCTTTAGTACAGCTCTGTTTATATCAATCACAGAGTAACTTGACCAATCTAAAGCATATAAACTTTCTGCTGGTATCTCCCAAATGAGTCGATATTTGACTCATACCACGAGTTTAACTTTCCATTAAAGGCTTGTGGTGGAGATACAAAGACTTTCGTTTTGATTATTCTCTCTTCCTCACACGTCTTTGAGGCCTTTAACTCAATTGGTTCACGGCTTTCTGAGTACTTATCATCAAGTTCACCATGATCTTTGTTAAAAATAGTATGCGGTAACTCTTCCGAAACTCGTCTAGCAAACTCAAGAAGTTTCGGGTGTGCCGGAGTTATAAAATACCCAAATTCACTATCTGAGTATTGTGCTCTTAGCACTCTACCAAGCACCTGTCTGAAATATAGTTCAGTTGTGACGAGCGAAAGATAACAACATACTCTTAAGCGAGGAATGTTCGTACCCTCACTAATCATACCTATTGATATTATCCATTTTTCAGTATTTGATTTGAATTCTTGAATAAGTTGATCAGGATGATTTTCTCTGTAAGTGACAAGTTTACTTGACTCATCAAACTCAGCCAGTACTGTTTGAATTTTCTTAGCATGCTCTATTGAGGCAGCAACAATGAGGCCTCCAGCATTGCTATTTATTATTCGCTCATCGTTAAGGCGAATAATTCCTTTCTTTAGTACTTGCCTCATAACATCGACATGACCAATGAGTTCAGAATAACTCAATAAACTTTGCTCAATAAATTCCGATATTGATTTATAGTGCTTTTTGTCGTCGCCACTGAGCACTGTAATACGGTCATTATCTAAAAGCGTTATATGTGGAGTACGACAAACGCCATCCTTAATTGCTTGCTTGAGTCCATATCGGTAGTCAACGTGTATCCGGTTATTTTCTCCAGTATAACTAGCTAAGGCGATTGGCGTTGTATCACTCCTCCAGGGTGTGCCAGTCAATGCTAGAGTAAAGGTAGCTTTTCCTTGAATATGCTTGAGAATCTCTGCTCCCCACGCATTAGCATCTTCTAATTCACGGCCTGCACAATGGTGTATCTCGTCAAAAATCACAAAAACACGGTAGTTCTCAAATAACAACCAAAAATCGGGACCTAAAAATCTCATACTCTGGTAGGTGAGACTTGAACCTGTAGCTCCTAGCCCTCCACAGAAACGTTTTTTAGTAAACGCCTCTAGCTCTACCCTAAAGTCATTCGCTACGGTTGTTGAGGGTGAGAAGCAGAGAACGAGGTCAACTTTATTCTCTTTAATAAGAATATTAGCTAGTGTGGACGCCATTACCGTTTTACCAGCACCGGGGGTAGCAAGACACAAAAAGTGAGTAAAGGGACTTCGGTATTTTGTTAGCGCTGCATTAATAGCTGCTTGTTGCCAAGCTCTAAGTATCATAGTGTGTTTGCTTGATAATCAGATAATAAACGCTCGAATGCTTTGACTTTCCCCAACATCATTTTTGCTTGTTCTCTTGAGTATTGGTAACGGGACTTAACATATTCCGCAAGTTCAGGAACTTCTTCTGCGAGTTCTGAATATGCTTCAGTTTCGCCTAAATTAGTTAGCATCTCTGTTTTGTAGCGTAGTATCTTCTCTTGAAGCTTAAGGGCTATAGGGTCTTTTTCATTATGTGACACTACCAAAGTTGGGATTTCGTCTTGCTTTTGGTCACTTGTTTCGCTTTCCACCAAGTGATAAACATTAGCTTTCCCACTTTCTGATTTACTAACTAAAGCAGTTCCCTCCTTTACAAAATTTTGCAAATGACGATAAGTAAATTGGGTAGCATTTTTTTTATTTGTAAACTCTTCCGAATGTATCGCTAAAAGTTTTTCAGTAACCTCCGATACTGTGAAAAACTTCAAATCAAGCGACAAGATAAAGCGATACAAATCAATACTATACAGGTTCTTTGGCATAACAAGGTCTTTTAGCACTATACTTACTGTCTCTAATTTCGCGACATTGTACGTTGTCTCTATCATCGAGACAATGAAAACATCAGTCTACTCATCACATTACGACAAGCTTAGGTTATGGTTAAAAACCCAGCGTGAGTCACAATCTTTGTCATTAAGAGAAGTATCGGAGAAATGGGGAAAGCACCATTCTATTTTGGGTAAAATAGAGCAATCTAGACGTAAGATCGAACTGATAGAATTTATAGAATTATGTCAAATTATCAATGCCGATCCTGAGGAAGGTCTCAAGATTTTGGTCGCATCAGTGAAAGAAGAATGGCCGCCTAAAAAGCGACTAACAAAGGCATAGAATAGAATTTTAATTGGTAAAATTTTTATGTTAGTTCATGTGAATTTCTTTACACTCAATAGCCTTTTGAGGCTATGATTGTTTAAAATTGGTGGCACTTTAAAGTTTTGTACTGCTAAGTCAAACCAATATGCGCATTTACAATGCTATAAACCACATGTCGGCTTATCTCGCTGTCACTTAAGCTACAAGTTTCAATTAACACGCGCCATTGGCATGAGTAAAGCGGAAGCAGGTTGCAGTTTATATGCAGCTAAGTGCCCGCCAAGTGAGCGTGAGTGTTTTGAATTCCAGTGGGTAACATTAGTGCATGGCTTATGCAACAAGAGTAGAACATTGAACACGGAAAATGTAAAACCGAAAAACGCTATTCCTTTTTATCAAAGAATCATCGCATTGGCATTTGTTTTAGCTGTAATTGTCTATGTCGCTTCATTAGCTTGTACGTATTTATCCGCCACGCGCTATGGCGAATCAACCATAGACGGTATTAATGGTGAAAGTATTGAAAAAGTTGATCTTGGTCTAGCTTGTAGCTTCAAGAGTGGTTCACTTGAACCTGACGATTCAACATGCCGTGAAGCAATACTCATTATTGGTGATGTCGGCAAGGGCATGGCTCAAAGCTTCGCTCGTTTTTTAAATACAAACCCCGAGCGTCCAAACTTAGTCTGCTTTCGTACTAAAGGCGGCGAACTTGAAGGTGCAGAGCAAGTGGCTCATTTAATTCGCATCAACGCGCTTGATACGTGCGTTGCTGATTACGTCGATGGTAAACATTGGGACCTTATTGATGTTAGTCCGGGCTTCTGCAACAGTATCTGTCCATTCGTTTTGCTCTCTGGTAAGAACAGATTAGCGATTGGTAATCAGTTCAAAATAGAAGTTCATCATCCAGGATTTGTTTGGAACTGGTGTTTTTGTAAAACTAAACATAATGTCCCTTGGTTTATGTTCGATGTTGAAGCTAATGAAATGACCAAGTTGATTGCCTTATCGCCCGAGGCAGACAAAGCAGCCCTAACTCAGCTTTATATACGCGCAATAAATCATCCCTTTTACGAAGATAAGCTTGATAATGTACCAACCAGCGAGTACGAGAACTATGCTCTATTCACTCAATACCTATAAGAGCTACTATTTTCTAAAAATTTGAAAGTCTATTTTGGTTCCTCTACTGAATAGGCATGCCTTGAGTCTTGATTTATTATCTCAGCAATGTCTCATAAGGCCATAGCGCACTTAAGAATTCAATTGGACCAATGTTAGTTGACGCAACGTAGATAAAGATAATTAGATGCCGTTCGCTTATCTTCATCTACATAAAATGCCGTAAAACAAGCTAGAAGATAATAAAATGAATATATAGACTACCTCTGCCTAAATGGGCTTTTCGCTTGCCCCCTGTGTCAGGATAGTTGTCGCCTCAGTTTTTCATAGTATTAGACAGGGTGCGGAAGTTAGGCATGAGTGAGACATTATCCAGAAGAACATAAAAAGGCAGTGGTTAGTAAGTTGAT
>JAXHTT010000077.1:0-17544 GCA_034190055.1 Pseudomonadota bacterium
TGTAGATGATGTAGACGTAGGCACCCGCATTGGTGATGCGTCACTATTCTTTAATTTCTTTGACCCCTATGCATGGCAGAATAGTTGGACCGACGAAGGAATCACACTAGCGCATAAAGCGAATACCGCCGACCTAAATGAAGCGTGGTCAGCAATGTCTTTCGTTGGTTGGGACTCTTGGCGTATTGAGGGGCAAGATGTTGCTTTCGGACACTTAGGTGTATCTGGGCGCACATCACAAACGGGCTCTTTCTTCCAGCAGTTAGACGGTACCGAGGGAATACGGTTCGATATTGATACATCAGCGATGAGCGGCGAGATTATGTTTACTGATTTGTATGCTAATGAATCAGGAAACCTTGATGAACAAGCCAGAGTCCAGTTCTTTGATGAAAGCGGTAACCTAGTTGATGAATATTTGGTTACCGGTAGCGCTAGTGGTGAGGTATCAATGGGCTTTACGACTCAAAGTGCATTCGACTACTTTGTGGTTACTGCAGGTGCTTACGATGGCAACGGACAATTTGTCTATGGAAGTTATGCCGACGACAATGGCGTTGCAGCGTCAGGAGAGGCTAATACAGGCAGTGAATTACTCATTGATGCTATTCAAGTGGGTTTCCGTGGGAATGACAATGTCGCAAACATTGCTAACAACCTGCTAGAAGAAGCGCAAGATACTATGTTGTCTATTCTGCCTATACCAGAATTAATTAGCCCAGCTGATGAATTGGGCAATAGTTCAAGGACAACGCCGTTGCCAAATGTGGTAACCATTCCCGAAACAACTGAAAATGACGTTAAGTCGATATTGCCTACCCCAGTTCGGTTAGTTGGAGCATCTGCATCTTTAATGGCATTGGATGTTGATGTTGCAGCAGGCGAGAACGACAACACGCAAGAGGTGACACTACCAACTTATGACAAAGACGTGATGTCAACGTTACCTGTAGTATCAGACCCTGTTGAGTCAGATGAGAATGACAGCGAAAAAGTTTCACCTGATACCAACGAGCAGTTGGTGGATACAGGCACTGTAGGTTCTGATTCAGTCAAGGCAATAGAGGGTAAGAAAGATATTGTTTCAACACTACCGGTTGTGGAAGATCCCATCGAGTCGGATGAGGGTTTAGATGAAGGCGTATCTGTAGGCTTAGGTGAAACGGCTTCGGGTGATGAAGTCCCACGGCTCGAATCAGTAGGGAAAGTCATTCAGATCGATGATGATATTATGTTTACATTACCTGTAATATCAGATCCGATTGAATCTGACGATGAGCAAGATGAAAGCCAATCAGCAGTATCTAGTGAGCTGGAAACAACTGGTGAAGTTACTCTGACTCAACTTGAAGAAGGATCTATAGAGGTTAAAGACGATATCGTTTCAACCTTACCCGTGGTGCCTGACTTAATAGATGCCCAAGAGGCGCCTACCGAGAACAGTTTGTCGTTGTCTGGCGAAGTTGGGGATAATGTTGAATTCGATTTCGCCCAACTATCAGCGGATAGCTCTGGTATGAGCAAGGCGATGACGCTGAATTACGCTTTACAAAGAGGTGAGCAGTCGGCTGCGCTTACTGCTAGCGATGAAAAACAGGCAATAATTACTGAACTTGCGTTAGAGTTCGAGGATAGTGACATGCAGTTTCCGCAATATGACGATTACTTGATTCGATAGTGGTGTCTGATTTTTATACAAATGTTGGGTGGCGACACCCAACTTTATTTTTAGCGTATTGAATTTTAAATAAAATTTTAGTGGCTTAATAATTGCTATAACAAAAGCTACAAGGTAGTAAGATCACGCGGTTGCAAACAAGCAGTAACGTTTTGTATGTAGACTTATAGTTGGTTAGTTAGATAGCAAATAACACCGAGATTAAGGAAGATATATGAAACATTCGTTTTCAAAATATGGATTAGCGTTGACCATACTGCTCTATATACTAGGTTTGAGTTCTTCAAAAGCGAACGCAGCGTTAATAGTAAATAACGAGCCCTTAGTTCCAACAGTTGGTGGCGCTACATCTTTTATCGATAATACATTTTCATCAGATAATCCTCCCTCGCTTTTAGAGGACTTTTCTCTAACACAGATGACCACTATTAACAAAATTAGTTTTTGGTCTTTTGACATTCCAACTTTTTCTGGAAGTGAATACATTTCGCTGCGGTTATATCGAGGTGAGCCCGGGTTCGATCACAATTCACCACTGTTTAGTGCAACAGGCGCTTCGGGTACTGGCGGAACTTTTTCTAAGACGGAAGTCGGCGGTGGTTTATTGTTTCGTCACGAAATCGAACTGGTCAATTTTACTTTAGGACCCGGCGATTATTTTCTTAATGTTGGAGCAGACCCCTTTCTTAACAATGAACTTGCTTTTGGGTGGGCTTATGCATCAATACCATCGTCTTTTGGCGAGTATAGCTGGTTATTAAACCCTTTCGCTCCATCGGGAGCTGTCAACTATTCTCAGTCGGGTGTTGATTTTGCATTCCAAATAGAGGGCGAGCCAGTCGTTCAAGCTAGTGCACCTTCAGCGCTATCAATTCTGTCACTCGGTTTGATATTGATGCTTGTTCGAAGAAGAGTGTAAACCGCTACATCTAAGCACGCCTTGAACGTAAGGGACTGTGACCATGAATAACGGCAATGGATTGATGCCTGTGAATAAAGCGTTGGCTAATATCAAGTCAGCGCTCCTTTATGTTTTTTTGTTTAGTTTAGCCATTAATCTGTTGATGCTAGTCTCACCCCTGTACATGTTGCAGGTCTACGATCGAGTATTGGTTTCTGGCAGTCATGCCACTCTACTTTTCCTTACTATTTTTGCTTTGGTCGCACTGATTGTGTTGGCCACGTTAGATATTGTTCGCGGGATTTTACTCGCTCGTTTAGGTAATGCTTTTGATAAAACAGTGAGCGGTTACTTGTTTAAAAACATTATTGAACAGGGGGGGCATAGCCAGCCACTACGTGATGTAGACACCGTGCGCAGTTTTCTTTCATCGCCGGCACTCACCGCAATAATGGACGCACCGTTTACACCGCTTTATCTAGCGTTAATCTATATTCTACATCCCATGTTAGGGCATATTGCGCTGGCAGGCGCTATTGTACTTTTTAGCTTGGCGCTTTTAGGCGAGAAGATGACCCGCGTCGCACAAAAAGAAAGTCAAAATTCATCTTGCCAAGCTCATCGCTATACGGATGTGTGCGGAAAGAACCGAAATGCAGTTTATGCAATGGGCATGAGCAGCCATATTCTTGCCAAATGGAATATTCCACATTTAAAAAGCTTGAGTTTTGGAGGCCTTGCCAATTCCCGAAGTAGCGGTATTTCGGCAATATCTAAAGGCCTGAGGTTTGCGCTTCAGGTAGGTATTTTGGGAATGGGAGCATTCCTTGTAATTGAGCAAGAATCTTCACCTGGTGTGATGATTGCCGCCTCAATTGTAATGGGAAGAGGGCTGGCACCTATTGAAGCATCAATAAGCGGGTGGCGTTTAGTTATTGCTGCCCGTGACGCGAGGGAACGATTACTAGAATATCAAGGTAATTTACCCCCCTTGACTGAACCGCTGCCGTTGCCAGAACCAAAGGGCAAAATAACCGTTCAAAACGTTATTTTTCAGTTTCCAAACAGTGAAAAACCACTGATAAAAGACGTAAGTTTGACTATAAATCCGGGGGAGGTTATCGGAATAACAGGGCCTAATGCAGCGGGTAAAAGTACTTTGGGCAAATTGCTTTTAGGGCTTTATGAGCCTACCCACGGTGATATTCGTCTTGATAGTGCGACTTACTCCCAATGGGACAGAAAATTACTAGGGCCACATATAGGCTACTTACCGCAAAGTGTGGAGCTGTTTCCCGGAACAATCGCGGAGAACATCAGTCGCTTCACTGATGCAGATCCAAACGAAATTATGCAGGCAGCACAGCTTGCAGGTGTACATGAAATGATCCTTAGCTTGGATAATGGTTATAACTTCGCTGCTGATAACTTTGATGAAGCTTTGTCTGGTGGGCAAAGGCAGAGAATAGCGCTAGCACGGGCAGTTTTTGGGTTGCCGAAGCTCATTCTACTTGATGAGCCTACGTCTTCTTTAGACGCAGAGGCAGAACGTACCGTCGCTGCTGCGGTAAAAGCGCTGAAGGAACATGGCGCTACAGTGCTAGTGATAGGACATCGCCCAGCTCTCATGAACTTAACGGATAAGTTATTGGTCATGCAAAACGGTGCGCTCGCTGCTTTTGGCCCTACCAATGAAATCATGGCTAAACTCGTCAGGCCTGCTGTTCAAAAAACAGGTACATAAAAATGAATGTAGCTAACGACGATTTGCCAAAAATAAAGACATCACTTAAAGGGCCCATTTTGTCTGGCCTGACTATCCTACTGATATTTCTTGTAGGAGCGACGGCTTGGGCGTCTTCAGCGAAACTGGCCAGTGCTATTATCGCAGTAGGTCAACTGAAAGTAGACTCCAACCGTAAACAAATTCAACACCTTGACGGAGGAATTGTTAACGAAATAATAGTTTCTGACGGACAGAGAGTGAAAAAGGGCGATACGCTGGTAATTCTAGATCCCGTTCAAGCCAAGTCTTCATTAGGAATTGTGGCGGGGGCACTGTTTACAGCAGAGTTGAAACGTAGTCGTTTACAAGCTGAGAGGGACAATATTGACCAGCCTGATTTTACGCGATTTTTGCATAGAGAGCATGAAGATAAAAATAGCTTGATTGACGCTCAGCAATCTTTATTTTCGATTCGGCGTTCTGTGCAGGTATCCCAACAAGAAATTCTGCATCAACAAATTGAAAACCTCAAATCACAAATATCGGGGTTTAAAAGTCAACAAGCCTCTACTCAGACCCAAATAGAAATAAGTAAAGACGAATTGGTAAATCTTAGAAACCTTAAAGCCAGAGGATTAGTAGGAAATGAACGTTTGCTTGAGCTAGAAAGGAATTTGGCCCAACTTGAGGGGAGGGCTGGCGAACTTGTGTCGTCTATTGCCAGTGCTAAAGCTAGTATTGATGAAAAGCGCTTAGAGCTTATCCGAGTAAAGCGCAGTTTCCATGAGCAGGTGCTAGCTGAACTGCAAGATGTCGAGTCTGAGATTATTGATTTACAAGAGCGTGCTAATGCTGCAACGCACCACCTGCAACAAATGGTCGTTAAAGCCCCTGTTGATGGGTTAATTGTAGGTTTAAACGTGCATACCGAAGGAGGTGTCGTAGTCCCAGGGCAATTGCTTATGGAGATTGTTCCAGACAATGACGCGCTGATTGTTGAAGGGCAAGTATTACCTACGGATGTAGATGACTTACTAGTGGGTCAAAGTGCACGAGTCAAACTCTCTGGTCTTCAGCAAAGGACGACACCTGAACTGACAGGAAAGCTACAATATGTCTCAGCCGACAGTATGTTAGACGAGCGTTCGGGTATGACTTATTTCATCATTCGAATAAGTATAGCAGCAGAAGAGCTTGCGAAACTTCCTTCAGATGGTCTTATTCCAGGGATGCCTGCTGAAGTGTTTGTACAAACCGGTGAGCGCACCGCCCTAGAATATTTACTTCAACCACTTTCGGACACTATTGACCGGGCATGGCGAGAAAAATAACACCCCATATAGACACGTTTTTCTTAGCGCTTAACGTCACTTAATAAATAAAGCGATTTTTAAACAGGTAAGCTGCTAACGCTTTCGTCGAGTATTTGTGAGTTTCAACTCAAAAAAGTTACCTAGCGACTAAGTGAAATACCAAGTTATCAGCTTCTACTTTGCCTTTTAAGCCGCCTGCAAGCACTGAGCGCTCTAATCTTTTGATGTCGTAGGCGCCAGCGTAAAGTGTATCAACGGTTTTTTCGTTTACGCTAAATGGAGGGCCGGCCATTTCATTCTGGTCATACTCGAATGAAATGATTAGCTGAGGGGCGCATTGAGTAATGGTAATTAAGTGTGCAGCGTATTGCTCGCGGAGCGGGCTGGGCAGTGCAACTAAAGCTGCTCTGTCGTAAACACCAGTAACGTCACCTATGTCGCTTGATGTGAGTTTAAAAATATCGCCCACGTGTATGGTTAAGCCGTCTTTAGCATAAACCTTACCCTTTGCTGTTGGGGTAACGGTAGGCTCGGCTCCCAGCTCTTCAAATAGCTGTATGATAGCCACTTCGCTCAGTTCAGCACCAACCACCTCACAACCTCGGGAAAGTAGCCAGCCGATGTCACGGGTCTTACCACATAGCGGAACAAATATGCGTTTCAAAGCTGAGTGAGAGTTTTCAGCATCCAACAGGAAAGAGGCATACTTGATAAGAAGCGCGTTGCCTTCGGGTTCATGAAATCCAATTTCATTTTTCTGCCATTTACTGTGCCAAAAGCTGTGTTCCATGTAGACCTCAATCAGGTAAGTGATGTAACTCGAAAAAAAGGTGTTGTTACTAAGGGGACAAGAAACTAAAAAGGTAGCGTAAAAACGCTACCTTTTTAAATATATCTAGTTATCAAGTGGTGTGTTGAAGTCTTCCGATAATTCGAAGTCTCCTTCAACCGTGGTCACTTTGTCGTCAACGAAGTTTATCACCATCTGCTGTTGAAAATCTTTACCACGCTTTTCCATACCGCGCTTCATATCGTAAACGTAGTACCAAGTGTCGTCGTCAAATGAGTCTTGAACAACGGGGTTGCCTAGTACATAAACAACTTGTTCTTTTGTCATTCCAACTCGCAGTTTTTTAACGTCTCTTTGATCAAGAAAGTTTCCTTGAGGAACGTCGATACGATATATCCAGTTCGAGCAAGCGGTTGATGTAAGTGTGATACCAAGAATTACTAATAGGTGTTGCAACTTCATGCGTTAATTTGTCCAGTATTGCCTTTGTTAGTGCCAAAGAATTCCGCAGAAGCGAATTTCGAGGCTGTTTTATTGCAAGCGCGAAAGCATGCTACATTGACAACTATGACCAATCAACTGCATTTTAGTTCGATGCTGCGCTTTTAAGCAGTTCTTTTGCGTTTGCTAGGGCAGACTTGGTTACTTTGTCACCGGCTAGCAATCTCGCCAACTCATCAATTCGGTCTTGCTTGGTAAGCGGTAGCATTTGAGTTTCTGTACTTTCCCCATCGGTAAGCTTAGTAACGAAAAGCTGGTTATGCGCCTGTGCAGCTACTTGTGGTAAATGCGTTACACACATTACTTGTGACTGCTTGCCCAGTTTGCGCAACAGACCGCCAACGATAGACGCAGTTGGCCCGCTGATACCTGTATCAACCTCATCGAAAATCATGGTAGGCGTGGCGTGATTGTCACTTGCGATCACCTGGATAGCTAGCCCTATACGTGACAATTCACCACCTGACACCACTTTTTCTAACTTGTCTGCATCCTGGCCAGGGTTGGTAGACACTTTGAACTCGACAATATCAAGACCTGTACTAACTGGTTTCTTAAGCTCGTCGTACTGAATTTGAATATCTACTTTTGCATGAGGCATATTCATTTGACGAATCTGAGCCTCAATGTCTTTACTTAATTTATTTGCAGCACGTTGCCTGCTTTCAGATAACCCTTTAGTCGCCGTTAGGTATGTTGCTCGCGCTTCCTCTACTTCGCTTTCAAGTGTTCCCAAAAGGGTTTCTTGTTCAGCCAGCGAGTTGAATTCGGCGGCTAGTTCTTGATGGTGTTGATACAGCCCTTCTGGCATAACGCTATGTTTGCGTGCCAACTCCATCGCCTTAGCATAGCGCGCTTCAACTTGCTGTAGGCGAAGCGGGTCAATCTCTAACTGATCGCAGTAGCTGCGCAGCTCTCCCGCAGCTTCTTCTACTTGGATTGCCGCGTCGTTTAATAACGCTATCATAGGCGTCAGGCTTGCATCATGGGCTTCTAATTCGCCCAAGCGTTCAATGCTGCTTTGAATCACCGATAATGCATTGCCTTCATCATTTTCATATAAGTTGTAAACGCTAGTCTGCGCTTGTTCTAAAAGACTTTGACCATTGCTCAAGCGTTTGTGCTCTATTTCTAACTCTTCGAACTCGCCTTCTTCAATGGCAAACTCATCAAGTTCTTGAACCTGATAGGTTAACAGTTGAATTCTATCTTCTCGCTGCTGTGCTTGCTCTTTAAGTGTCTTTAGCGTGCGCTGCTTATCACGCCAGATTGAGTAAGTTTCTGTAACTTGCGCTAACAGCTCACCATGCTTAGCGTAACCGTCGACGAGTTCTCTTTGATGATCTTCTTTGAGCAATTGGAGGTGGGTGTTTTGACCGTGAATGGCCAACAAATACTGGCCTAAGCCTTTTAACTGCTGAAGTGAAGCGGGAATACCATTGATGAACGCTTTTGAACGACCTTCTTTTGAAATAACTCTGCGAATAAAGCAGCTATTTTCATCCTCGTCAGAGGTGAGCTCATGCTCGTCGAGAAAGGTTTTAGCTAATGCGTTATCGCTCAAAGAAAAGTGTGCGATGATTTCAGCTTTCGTACTTCCTTTACGCACCGCATTTGCGTCAGCACGTTCACCTAAGCACAAGCTTAACGCATCAATAGCAATTGATTTACCTGCGCCGGTTTCACCGGTTATTGCAGTAAGCCCGTTTTCCAGTTGAACCGATAATTGTTTTACAACAGCAAAATTAGAAATAGAAAGATGCGCTAACATAACCACACTCGAATAAGTTGAACATGATGATATATACAGTAACTGATAATATATACAGTATTTTGGCTGTGTAAAGTTAAGTCGAGAAAAAATTACGCAAATTTGAAGGGGGACTCCAATAAAATTATTAAAATCAATGTTATAAGTTTAGTGGCTTTCGTGGTGGTTACGAGTAACCTGCAGAAGTGAAATCAATACGAAAGCGTGCTTTACAGAAATCTATACAGTACTAATCTAAGTTAAATCTCAATAGCAAAAAGCCTATCTACAAGAAAGCTCTTAGCCTAATTCGTTAACCGACTTTAAAACATATCGGAAGTTAAACAGTAAAAAGGAGAGCCTAAGCTCTCCTTTGAAAATCTAACTCTAATCAATTTATAGATAGTAAGGTGACTATCTAACATCTAGTGATTAACTATTATTGTTGCAATTCACCGCTACCAGACTCAATGTGGGCGCGCACGAACCACTGAAACTGCTCTAAATCTGCCAGCTGACCGGTAATCATATCTTCCGATACTGGGTCAATTTCACCGAGTAGCTCTAGCGCTTTCCTGTGATCACCATTTACGCCATCGTACACGGCATCTAGCGCTTTAAGGTGGTCAAGTACTAAGCCTTTACCTAATTCATAGTCTTTCCAGCTACGACCATCAACGATGGCTTTTGGTGTGCCTTTGGGTACGCCACCAAGTGTAGCGATTCGTTCGGCAATGGTATCGGTCATTTCACGTACCGCATCAACCTGAGGATCTAACATTTCATGCACCCCAATAAAGTTTGGGCCTACAACATTCCAGTGAATGTGCTTCAGGGTTAGCTGTAAATCTAATAGTGCAACCAATCGCTGATCCAATACCTTAATTGTTTTGGCAGCAGCATCGTTATCCATTCCTGGGGCTGTAAATTTGATATTGGTGTTACTCATGATATCTCCTATTGAATGCAAATAAATTAGCACGATGAAAAACATCAAGAGGGTCAAAATTTCACTGACCCTGTGCCAACGACTTACTTTGACAGTTGCAACGGGTATGCCGAAATCTGAGATTTTTATAAGTACAAGTTTTAATTGGGGAAATTCAATAAGATTAAAAAAACTTTATTTTTCAAGCCTGTAGCGACTAAGAAAAAGCTACAGGCAAATGTAATAAATGCACGTTAGGTGAGAGGAATGGGGAATAAGGCTAATAGAGCTTACTGCCCCAACCTAGCTTTTTACGAAGTACGTTGAAATAGCTGTAGCCTTTAGGATGAACAAGATGAAGCTTGTCTACGCTTTTGTTAATGCGAATTTCATCTCCGGGAAGTACGGGTAGAACAATATGGCTATCACAACTCACTTGCAACGAGTCACTGTTAACCTTTGATACTTTCATCGATACCTGACTGTCAGCATCAACAACAATGGGACGACTGCTCAGTGTGTGAGGAAACATAGGCACCAGCGTTAGTGCATCCAGCTTTGGCATAATGATAGGGCCACCGGCAGATAGGGAGTATGCAGTCGAGCCTGTAGGTGTGGCGACAATCAACCCGTCGCTACGCTGACTGAATACGAATTGTTCATCGATATAAATTTCAAATTCCATCATATGAGCAACTTTGCCGTGGTGCAGCACCACTTCGTTTACGGCAGAGTTGTTACTTTTAAGCTTTTCGTGCCGATAAACTTCTACTTCTAATAAGAAGCGCTCTTCAACCACGCAGTCGCCATCGAAGATGAGGTCAAGCTGTTGAACAATATCATCAGGGTGAATATCTGTTAAAAATCCGAGATTACCGCGGTTTACGCCCACAACGTGAATGTCAAAACGCGCCAGTACACGCGCAGCGCCAAGCATGCTGCCGTCACCACCTACTACAACAGCAAGATCAGCCTCTTTACCAATAGTGACAAGGTTACAACTTTTAACGTTTTCAGTTTCAAGCTCTTCAGCAATACTTTCCTCAACGAGTAGTTTGCAGCCTTTAGCTAGTAAATATTCGGCAAGAATATTTAAGCTGTCATGGGTTGCAGCGTGCTGAGGTTTTCCAATTAAAGCAACGGTTTGATAGGGCATGGAATGCTAATGTCCTTTCATTTCCAATGGTCGGACATTAGCACAGGTATTTTGCAAAAGAAAAGCGTAAAACGATGCAGAGTGCCAGGTTTAGCGATCTTCTAATCGATTATAGTCAAGCAGGCCGCCTTCAATAGGGTAGTGCTCGCTAGACCATTGCATTAATTTATCACTAAACGCCCAAAAATTAGGGTTGGTTCGGCGCATGCCAACATCGTCGAGCAGGGCTTTGTAATCGACTTCGCTTTTAATGGATTTAAGCTTCTCAATCGAAGACGTTATCTCTGAGGCATTGATGTACCAAAACACATCGGGATAGCTTCCTAATAGCCCATGAACCAGAGTAATTGAGTCTTTAGATGGCTCGCGGTTTTCCTCTTCATCGAACAGACTGTTTACATTATAGTGAGCACTGTTTCTAAGGGCAGTAAACACATCTATCTTTTCTGAATTTTGGTCATCTTTTACCACAATCATGGTCGTTTCAGGCATCAGCGTGGCTTGCTGAGCAGGAAGGGAGTTTAAACTCGCTAGCGCTTGATATTGTTGGGTTGATAACAGCTGTTTATTGTATGTCGAGGCTTGTGGCTGAACCTTTGCTAAGTGCTTCGATAGCAACTGATAGAGTTCTTTTTGCGGGCGCTTTGTTTCATATGTTATGCCTGTAGGCTGCTCGAAACTATTAAAATCACCCTCTAAATAATCAGTGAGTTCGGGGCTGGCCTTTTGATACCAGTCATTTAGGAGTTCCTGACGAGATGCCGGAGGAAGCAGATTGAGGAAGTTAGACTCACCTTCCATACGCAAGAAGTCCATATACAAACGTGTCATCAGTTGATGGCCATAATTGCCGTAAACATCAAAGCCTGCCACCAGTAAGTAGTGAATACGTTCCAATAAGGCGTAGTCAATAATCCAAGCTGTTTTAGTAGGTTTACCCACCATTCCTTTCGCTACAGTGGCGTTATCGAAGTGGCGAAATACGGTTAAGCTAGCATTGGTGTTGTTACCGTCGCCGTCCCAGATACTCGATACGTTTAGATGCTCTCCGTTTTCAAACTCGCTGTTTAGGAAGGCGGCTCTTGCACGTATATAGTCGCCTTGGCGTTTGGCATACTTTGCCCAATTTATCGCTAGCGCAGAGCTGTCTTTTTCGGCAGGAAGGTGAAGGTTTTCCTTTTGGGACGCGTAAAACGCATTCACTTTTTCAGAGGCTGCGATGTCTGGGTCTACAAAGAACACCCAGAATCTGTCATTAATTACGTTTAACGCGACTTGTCCACGGCACACCGGCCCCTTGATGTAACCCATAATAGTGTTTTGAGCACGTTCAAGCATAAATCGATAACGACTTTTTACCGGCAATAAAGTAAAAGCCGTTAGAGGGTTTGCCGCTACTTCAGACTTGTAAGAAGGCAAGGTTTCGACAATAAATTCTGCATCGACAAACCAAGATTGCCATTTATCCAAAAGGTTCTGATTAATAGCGTACGCTTGGTGTGTTTTGCTCACGATAGTAGAATGCACAGGCTGCAAGCGATAGTAAACGCGTTCGACGTTAGGATCATCAAAGGGTCTTCGAGTTGCAATGATGTCTAACGCTTGTCCAGGTGGAGTACGTGAACGCACTAGGTTAAAAAACTGAGGGGTTTTCCCTTTTTCTGAAATATCTTCGAAGTAGAGATGCGAAGTAAACAGGTGTTCGTAAATGTAACGAGCAGAGAGCTGCATCTTTTTACTATCCCCATTTAGCCATGCTTCCAAGTCAGATACTTTCTCATTTAGTTCTTGTGAGAGCATATTAGGCGAGGGCAAAGGCGCACCATGGGTTAACCATTGAATAAGCGTACTATGCTCAGAATCTGATAGCTCAGGCAGAGCATAGGGCATTCCTCCTAAAGGCTGACCAGCTATATATTCGCCCATTTCATCTATCGTGGGGCATTGGTTTTGTCTGCTCAGACTTATATCGAAGCTGTCATCTAAATGAGTGGTATTGGGCAAAGGGTGCTGTTGCTTCAATAAAAGCATTTGCGCTAGCACTGAGGATTGTGTTGGCGCAGTGTTGGAATTTTCTTTTGTTGGCAATACATCGAAAAAGCCACGCTCCCGCCAGCTATTTACGCCGTGAGCGTCGAGAAACATTCTGTTTGGTTGCGCGGCAGTCAGTCGCGTGCCTTCATACACTTTTTCTTTGCTACCGCCTCTGGCTACGCCTTCTGGTGAAGACATTTTTAACTGGCATGGCGCATCATAACAGGCGTGGCACACCACACAGCGTTGGGTCAACACAGGGTTTACTTTTGCATCAAAGAAATTGTCGGGCAAACTTTCCATGGCTGGCATGGCATCATTTGAGGAAAGTAAAGGTGCATCAGGTTTCGGCCATTGCCAGATCACTAAAGCGATAATTGCTACAAGCAATGAAGTTATACCGAATTTTTTCATAGTCTTAGTCCAGAAGAGTGTCTCGCCCAGTCTATCACTCATTTCAGATAAGGTGATGCTATAAATACTGAAAAACAAGACTTCGCTGTAGCATTATCAGATCTAATAACAAGTGTTTACCCATCAGTTAATTGCACAAGAAGCACAGTGCTTTCAATTAACACCTAAAAATAAAACACAGAGCTAGAGAAAAAATAACATTATCTTTACATGTTCGTTGCTTTGAGCGTTGCTGCAGGTATGCTGGAGAAACGTAAATACAGGAGGGAAGCATGTCTCATCAAATTATTCTGCCTAGAGTGATGCACGTAGGAAAGGGAGCAAGTCAGCGGGTTGCTGAAACCCTTAAAGGTCTTAATTGTCATAAGCCGTTATTGGTTACCGATAAGGTGATGGTTGAATTGGGATACAGCACTGCCATAGTACGCGTGCTAAAAGAGGCTGGAATTAGCGCAGATGTGTTTTCAGATACGGTTCCAGAGCCAACGGTAAAATCGATTAACCGAGGTGTGGATGCATTCAAAGCCAACGATTATGACAGCATTATCGCCTTAGGTGGCGGAAGCCCTATCGATAGCGCAAAAGCCATTGCCATATTGGGCAAATACGGCGGCGAAATGCGAGACTACAAATTCCCTCGAGTTGTTGATGAAGCAGGATTGCCAATTATCGCTATTCCTACAACGGCGGGCACAGGTTCTGAAGCAACGCGATTCACTATTATTACTGACGAAAATACAACAGAGAAAATGTTGTGTGTTGGCCTAGGATTTATGCCAACGGCAGCACTGGTCGATTATTCGTTAACGCAAAGCTTGCCTGCACGCGTTACCGCCGATACTGGCATTGATGCACTCACCCACGCTATTGAAGCGTTTGTAAGCCGCAAAGCCAATCTGTACAGCGATGCACAGGCGCTATCGGCTATGGCATTAATTGCGCCTAATCTACGTACTGTATTTGCAGATCCAGCAAATGAAACGGCTAGAGAATCAATGATGCTGGGCTCAACGCTTGCGGGTATTGCTTTTTCAAACGCCTCAGTGGCCCTTGTTCATGGAATGAGTCGACCTATAGGTGCAGCGTTTCATGTCCCTCACGGTTTATCGAATGCCATGTTATTGCCTGCGGTTACCGCTTTTTCAATTCCAAGTTCACCAGTGCGCTATGCACAATGTGCCCGCGCGATGGGGGTCGCTACGCAAAGTGACTCAGATGATGTTGCGAATCAAAAGCTTATCAATGAGTTAAAAGCACTTAATGCTGATTTGCAAGTGCCCACTCCAGCCGAGTTCGGAATTGATAAAGAGATATTTTTCGCATCGACATCGACAATGGCAGAGCAAGCATTGGCATCAGGCTCTCCGGGCAATAACCCTCGCGTACCTACGATTGAAGAGATGGTCGCTATCTATGTCTCACTCTGGGACTAGTGTTTTTGCTAGAACTTAAAACTAAAAAAGACTGCATCTTGCAGTCTTTTTAATACGAAGCGGCACGTTACAACTACCAATAGTAGAGTGCTATAGGCACAGTCAACTATCGGGCCGTCCATCCCCCGTCGAGTACCATGGTTTGCCCGGTAATATTGCGGGCACTAGTGGACATTAAGAAACTCGCGGTATCTGCCAGCTCTTCAACGCTTACGAATTGTTTTTTAGGCATGGGTTCTAGCATGATTTTTGTTATTACCTCTTCCTCGGTGAGATTATTCTCTTTCGCTTGCGCGGCAATTTGTTGTTCTACTAAGGGGGTTTTAACATACGCAGGGCAGAGGGTATTTATCGTTACATCACAGTCACCCGTTTCAAGCGCGATGGTTTTTGCGAAACCTAGTAAACCGTGCTTCGCCGCTACATAAGCAGACTTATATGGCGAGGCAACTAACGAGTGAATAGAGCCTACATTAATAATGCGCCCGTAGTTTTGCTTTCGCATTGCTGGTAAAAAAGCTTGGGTTAACAGAGCAGGGCCAACCAGCATAATGTTAATTAACTGCTGCCATTTATCAGAAGGAAAATCCTCTATACGAGAAACGTGCTGTATTCCTGCATTGTTGATTAATACATCGACGGTAAGCTTTCCTAATACCTCTGGCAGTGCTGCGACTTGCTCTGCATTGCATACGTCCACAGCCACTGCGCTGGCAGAGCCGTCTAAATGTGCAAGTTTGGTCACTGCATCTTTTGCCGCTTGTTCATTTATATCAGCGATGATCACATGGTGGCCTTGTTTCATCATTGACTCGGCAATGCCAAAGCCAATGCCACTTGCACCGCCTGTGATAAATACTGTGCGCTTACTCATTGGTACTCCCTGAGGCATTGATTGTTGAAGGTGCGCTATTTAATGAAAACAATAGCTTCTTTACCGCCCTTATTTGCGCGCCGTCTCTGTTCGCATAATCGCTAGACGCATAGCCCCACCAATCCCAGCAGCCTTGAGGGTTTAGCGGCATAAACAACGACTTTTTCGTTTGTGGGTACATTACAACAATATTATTGTCATCAGCCCATTCATTCAGCCCTGTTTGAGTGGTGTAGGCGTCGCCCACGGCATCGGCATACTGATTACAGCCGTGAAAACTGATATGGGCCCTGCAGGGCTCGCCTTGTGCGCAGCTTGCTGGAACATAAACAAAGCCCTCGCTTGCTAGGGTTTTTGCATCGCTCCCTGCTATTTTTTGTTGATCGATAGAATGTAATTGCCCTGAAAGCGAAGCGTCGGGTGTCGAAACATCTTTAACAAGATGAGAGAGCATGGCGCCTGCTGCATCGTAGTCGCAGTTCCCAATAAAGGGGCTTTCCGATTTCATACAGTTCACGCCGTTTTTTTCTGTGGGAAACAAATGTGCCATGGGTTTATCGTTGACGTAGGTAATATTTGCCGTGTCTGTCCACAATTTGTATTGCTCAAACAACAAATCACTCACTTGCGCAATCACTCTGGTGTCTTGCGTTCCGTGAAAAAGCCAGACTTTTGCGTCTTTCATATTAGAAAGCGACGCTATTTTCCCGTCAGTTTCGTATTGGTTGGCTTTTTCGTTTAGTGTTTTAAGGCTAATTTCTCCCTCGACCTTATTTACACACTGTGCAAGCGCAGTAGTTATATCACCTTGAGCACAAAAGTAGGGGCCGCCTGCAATCACGCCAACGCCATTCACCCAATCGCTGTGTGCTAATTGGAATTGTGTTGCCATATAACCGCCTGAGGACAAGCCAGATACGGTTACGTTTTCTAAATCGAGGGTAAGCGAAGGAATATCACCTTGCGCTGATGCATCTGCGCTGAAACTTGACGAACTAAAGCTGAGCGCGCTAGCGCTTAACAGAGAAAGACACAGCGCGTGGCGTAAAAAGGGTTTGGATTTTATCATTGCATTGCTGCCTTATCATTTTCTAAAAATTGGCGAATGGCCTTGGCTTGAGCGGATATGTTGGTTACCCCTTCTAAATGCCCTAGCTTGCCATCTAGCGTAACTAATGTGCTGTCGATATCATTTGAAATAAGCTCTTGATGTGCACTTTGTGATAAGTAAGGCATGAGAAGCAAATCCGTTCGAGCTGGAATAAAAAGCGTTTTTGCCTTTATCGACGCCAACCCTTGCTCCAGACCATCTTGGTGCCCAGCAACAAAAAGCTGGCAAGCGCGAACCAAATATAAAAGGTGATTAGCATCCATTTTCTTAGCGCGAGCTTTTGCTCGTTCGCGAAGCCAGCTCACAATACTGTGTGACTGGCGTATGTCATTAAGCGGCGCAGACTCAACATTTTTAAAACCCAATAGGTTGCCCTGTTCATTGAAAAACGAAGGTGTAAGCGCATTTTGCGTAATGAGCATAAGCGAGGCCGCTAAGCCATCAAGGGGAGCTTGCTCTTTGGTGTAATCACCATTGTTCCAGTTTTTATCAAGCGTTATTGGTGTTGCCCAGTGTTCCAGCGCTGCGGTGGTCCATGCATCACTTTGACCTGCGCCGATAACCGAAATCATACGCTCGACCCAGTTGGGGTAGGCGCTCGCCCAGTCTATTGCCTGCATGGAGCCCATAGAAGGCCCGACAACCGCATAAAGTTTGCTAATGCCCAAGCTTTCAAGAAGAGCTTTCTGAACATTTACAAAGTCACGTATGGTGACAACGGGAAAGTCCAGTCCGTACGGTTTTCCCGTGTCTGGATTTAATGATACTGGGCCGGTGGTGACCACGCTAGAATCGTAAGCATTTAAGTTGACCAGCGTGTCTACGCTTACTACATAAAAGCGTTCTGTATCAATGGCTTTCCCAGGGCCGATAATACTATCCCAGTAACCCGGTACTGGATCGTTTTCATTGTACTTCCCCGCTGCATGAGAAGA
>JAXHTT010000078.1:0-17430 GCA_034190055.1 Pseudomonadota bacterium
AACAAGGCCGATAGTGGATGATTAGGCTCCAAGCTGAAAGTAAACCACCTCCGCAGCCATTTATTGGTGTGGTCTACAGAGGATTATGTCTTTTTAGAGGGGAAAATCCCTAGAACCCCATTATCGATGGTCGAGTCGTGGCAGGGGATGTGATTGTAATCCGCTACGAGGGGCCTAAAGGAGGACCCGGCATGCGCGAAATGCTGAGCCCAACGTCTGCCATTATGGGTCGCGGTCTAGGCAACGATGTTGCGCTAATTACTGACGGTCGCTTTTCTGGTGGCAGCAGGGGATTTGTTGTAGGTCACGTCACTCCTGAGGCTTTCGAAGGTGGCCCGATCGCACTTGTCCAAAATGGTGATAGCATCACAATTGATGCGCAAAGTCGTGAGATGACGCTGAACGTCAGTGAACAAGAAATGGCAAATAGAAAGTTAAGCTGGAAAAAGCCTGCGCCTAAATATACTCGAGGACTGCTTGCTAAGTATGCGAAAACAGTGAGTTCAGCCTCAACTGGCGCTGTGACTGACAAGCCCGATTAAGTATGCCGCAATAAAATAAAACCATTATTGGGAGCGCTTCTAAACCTTTTTAGAAATATAGCTTGACGACTAGGCACTCGTTGGGTTACTTTGCGCTCCAAGGTTTGAGAGAAGACCTGATTTTTGTGTATACCCACGTTGTTTTTTATTCATAGCATCTATAAGTAATACTTCGCGTTATCCTCAGTTAAATATTCGTTTTCTTCATGCTCAATCGCCCATTTTTGTGGCGCACTTTTTATTAATTAATTTCTAGGATATCTATTATGTCTACAACAACTGGTTCAGTAAAATGGTTTAACGAAGCTAAAGGTTTTGGTTTTATCGAACAAGAATCTGGTCCTGACGTTTTCGCTCATTTCAGCGCAATCGTTAGCGAAGGTTATAAAACTTTAGCTGAAGGTCAACGCGTACAATTTGCTGTTTCTCAAGGTCAAAAAGGCCCTCAAGCAGAAAATATCGTTTGCATCTAAACAGTATTAATTGATGCATTCCAGTAATGCATCAATGCTCCGCTCATATGCAAATATGGGCGAGGCCATTTCAAGATTACATCCAAACATTGCATTTCACTATTTCAATCAGCTAATATCATCTCAGCGACTTTTTCTGCAATTGCAATAGTCGGTGCGTTCGTGTTACCGCTAGTCAATGTCGGCATAACCGATGCGTCAATGACTCTAAGCGCTTCAATGCCATGTACCTTTAATGCAGTATCAACTACGGCAAGCTCATCGTGTCCCATTTTACACGTCCCCACGGGATGATAAACTAAGCCAAGACGCTCTTTTGCTTTAGCAAGAATACTTTCGTCTGATTCATTTTCAAAGCCAGGATGCATTTCATCTATTCGATATTCATCAAATGCTGGCGCTGCCATGATTTTTCTTACTTGGCGCATACCATCGACCATCACTTTTCGGTCTTTTCCTTGCTCATCGGAAAGGAAGTTAAAGTCAATAATTGGGTCGTCTAAGTAATTATTAGATTTGAGCTGAATACTCCCCCGACTTTCCGGGCGTAATACGCATATATGGCAAGAGTAACCGTGGCCGCCCATGAGTTTGATATCCCGCCCGTTGTCGTCATATAACAATGGCACCATATGCAATTGGATATCGGGTCTGCTAAGTTCATCGGACGATTTTAAAAAGGCTCCCGCTTCAAGCATACTGTTGGCTAATTTACCTTTCTTCTTGAGCATATATTCTAGTGTGTCGGGCAGCATTTTTAACATACTCATTGGCGAGCTGGTAAAACCATCGCGCTTTTTACTGCGTACTAGAATGCATGAATCAACGTGTTCCTGGAGGTTTTTGCCAACGCCAGGTAGATGCTTTTGAAGCGCAATATTGTGCTTTTCTAACTCGTCTTTATCTCCAATTCCCGACAGCATCAGTATCTGAGGAGACTGAATAGAGCCAGCACTCAAAATAACTTCTTTGTTGGCCATGATTGTTTGTGTGTTACCACTTATTTCGACTTCAACACCGACAGCTTTGCTGTCTTTGATAATAATGCGTTTAACGCGAGCGCCGGTTTTTATGTCTAAATTAGGTCTCGTCATAACCGGAGCAAGATATGCTCTAGCAGCACTGCAGCGTTGGCCGTCTTTTATCGTACACTGATAGTAACCAACGCCTTCTTGGTCAGCGCCATTGAAGTCGTCTGTATATTTGAACCCTGCCTGTTTACCTGCCTCAATAAAGCGTTTGCTGATCTCATAATTGACAGGGCGAGTGGATACATTTAAAGGCCCGCCTTTACCGTGTAAGTCATCTGATAAATCTTCGTTGTGCTCAGACTTTTTAAAATAAGGCAACATGTCAGCAAATGACCAGCCCTCATTGCCTAAAGCAGCCCAATGATTGTAATCTTCCGCTTGCCCTCGAATATAGAGCATAGCGTTGGTTGCTGAACTACCACCAAGTCCTCTGCCGCGTGGGATGAACATTGCTTCGCCCTTGCGTATATCGGACTTAACTTCAGCGTTAAAACTCCAGTTATATTTTTTGAGGAACATAAATGCGGCAAAAGCGCCTGGTGTGTTAACTAAAAAACTGTTGTTGTCAGAACCGGCTTCCAACACACATACACTATTTTGCTGCGATTCCGTCAGTCTATTTGCAAGTACACAGCCAGCAGAGCCAGCACCAATTATTATGTAGTCAAAACTCATGAGTTTTCTCCAACGCTAATTAACCATGGTTAATTAGCGATTGCCAAGGGCTTTTGTTTATAAAAACGCTAAATTGAACCGGCTATTTCCGCAATTCCCGACGTAGAATTTTACCTACCGTGGACTTCGGTAATTCGTCAACAACGACTACCTTCTTAGGGACTTTGTAAGCGGTCAGGAACTCGCGACAGTGCGTAATTAATTCCGCCTCGCTGATATCATTCTGAAAGGTAACATAGGCACAAACTTTTTCACCTGAGTGTTCACATGGCTCGCCAATAACCGCAGCTTCCGCTACATGTGGGTGCTGTGTAATTACCTGCTCCACTTCGTTGGGATAGACGTTAAATCCAGAAACAATGATCATGTCTTTTAGTCTATCAACAATCTTGATATGACCCGTCGGCAAAGCTAAACCAATATCGCCTGTTTTGAAAAAGCCTTCTGGCGTGATAGATTTTTTGGTTTCATCAGGTCGCTGCCAGTACCCTTTCATTACTTGTGGACCGCTAACGAGTATCTCTCCTTCTTCGCCCTCTGCAGCTTCGACGCCTTCACTATTAATAAACTTAATAATGGTGTCAGGCAGCGGTAAGCCTACCGTCCCCATTACTTCTTGGCCGGGCTGATTCATACATACCACAGGTGAGGTTTCTGATAGACCATAACCTTCTGAAATTGTGCACCCTGTCGCGTTCATCCATACATCTGCTGCTGAAGATGTGAGCGCCGTTCCGCCTGAAATAGTTACCTTTAACTCGGAAAAATCCAGTTTGTGAAAATCAGCTTGACTGCACAAACCGATAAATAAGGTATTTAAGCCTGCAAAGCCGGTAAATTTAAACGGTTTAATCGCCTCGATAAAGGCATTCATGTCTCGCGGATTTGGGATTAATATATTCATGTTGCCGCTACAAGCGAGCATCACCATATTCACTGTAAACGCATATATATGATAAAGCGGAAGTGGGCATACAAAAATCTCGTTGCCAACTTCGGGGTCAATGCCAAGTCGAGGTGCAGTTTGCAAAGCGTTGTTGATAATGCTGTTGTTGGTCAGCATAGCGCCTTTCGACACACCTGTTGTGCCACCGGTATATTGTAAAACACAGACATCGTCTAATGCTTGATTTTGACGCGGTTCAAGTGATTCACTATTCTTAGCATTGAGTATATCGAGCAGTTGATGCGTTCCTTCTGGTGCATCGGGTACTTCACCTTTGGCTAATAGGTCGCCAGCTTGCGTGATAATGACTTGTTGAATGTCCGTCTGCGACTGAATTTCGGCTAATTTGGGATATAAATCGGCTAGTATAATAATCGCTTTTGCACCAGAGTCTTTGAATTGATGCTGCATTTCACGCGTCGTATAGAGTGGGTTGGTATTCACTAACACTAGGCCTGCTCGAAGTGCAGCATAAGCAGCTATCGGGTATTGAATAAGGTTGGGTAATTGAATAACAATTCGATCACCTTGCTTAAGTCCTGAGTGTTGCTGTAACCAAATGGCTAATGCCCGCGACTTTTGCTCAATTTCAGCAAAGCTTAAGGTTTGTCCTAAACAATGGAAAGCGGGTTTGTCCGCGTATTTCGTAAGGCTTTGTTCGATCAAATCGGCCAAGCTATTTATTGGTTTCATATTTTTTCCTTGCGCATATTTATCGAATAAAAAATTTGTAAACTAAATTATGTACTGCTTTGCCATAGGGCGGAAACAGAAGGCTGGCGAAAGAAATCTTGCCTCGCTTCAGTATTGACTTGGCATGCGAAAATCTAATAAAGCCTTCTTCACCGTGATAATTCCCCATACCTGAGGCACCGACGCCGCCAAAAGGTAGGTCATCATTAGCAACGTGGAACGCTGCATCATTGACACACACACCGCCGGCAATGGTTTCCTCTAATATCTTTCGCTGAATGTCTTTATTGAAACTATAAATGTACAGGGATAGCGGTCGCGGGCGCGCATTAATATAGTCAATGGCATCGTCGATGTTTTTATATTCCTTAATTGGAAGTAAAGGACCAAAGATTTCTTCCTGCATAATTTGCATATCGTCGGTCACATTAGTCACAATGGTCAACGGTATTTTTCGCTTCGAGGTATCAGTTTTCTCGTCCGCTAATGGGATAATTGTCGCACCTTTTTGCACGGCGTCGTCTAGCAAACTCTGAATTCGATCGTATTGGCGCTGATTGATAATGCTGGTGTAATCATTATTTTCTTGTACGCAAGGAAACATAGACGAAAACCGCGTTTGAAGCTCTGAAACAAGTTGTTCTACTTTTCCCTGCGGGCAAAATATGTAATCCGGTGCTACGCAAGTTTGCCCACAGTTGAGTGTTTTGCCAAAAATAAAGCGTTCAACAGCAGTGCCTAAATTCATATCATCTGCGATGATAGCGGGTGACTTTCCACCTAACTCTAAGGTAACAGGCACCAGATTTTTCGCAGCGGCTTGCATCACCAGCTTTCCTACATGCGTTGAGCCAGTAAAAAATAGGTGGTCAAACTGCATTGCAGAAAAAGCAGCTGCAACATCTGCTTCGCCACCTATCACTGCAATTTCATCATTCGTAAATTCGCTGGCGAGTAAATCAGCAAGCAACTGATTGGTGTTCGGCGTAAACTCTGACATTTTAAGCATGGCGCGATTGCCTGCGGCTAATGCTGTCGTTAATGGGCCCATCGATAAAAATACGGGATAATTCCAAGGTACAATGATGCCAATAACACCAAGCGGTTGACACATCACATGGCCTGATGCTGGTTGAAATAATATGCCTATGTGTTTACGCTTTGGTTTCATCCACTTTTTCAATTGTTTGATAGTGTAGTTGATACCTGAAACTGTGGTCAGCAAGTCGCCAATGAGCGAGTCATCTGCGCTGCGCTGACCAAAATCTAAACGCAAAGCTTCAATGAGTGCTTCTTGATTATCTAACATCAAACTTTTCAATTTTTTCAAATTGTTAATCCGAGTCGCATAATCAGGAAATGGATCCGCGTTGAACGCCAATTTCTGCTTTTCATGAATGGGCGTTAAGGCCTCGATTTGAGTAATCAAATTAGACACGATTAGGCTCCTTGGTTAGATTTTCTGATTCAGTATTATTGTTGGCCCCAATTCTGAGTAGCCACGCAATTGCTGGAATTAAGGTAAGCGCGCCAACCATGTTTAGTATGAACATAAAGGTTAACAACAAGCCCATATCTGCTTGGAATTTAATGGGTGAAAATACCCATGTGGCAACCCCGATAGCAAGGGTTAAGCCAGTGAAGGCAACCGCTTTACCGGTTTGATTCAATGCAAACAAATAGCTCTCATACAAGGATTTACGTTGTGCTAAGGCTTCATTAATTTTGCTAAAAATATAGATGCCGTAGTCAACACCAATACCTACTCCTAAGGCAATCACAGGAAGGGTCGCCACTTTTACGCCGATACCTAGTTTCGCCATCAGGGCTTGGCTTAATAGCGACGTTAACATTAATGGTAAAATGATAGCGATAACGGTTCTGACCGAGCGGAAGGTAATCAAACAGAGTGCAATAACCACTGAATATACCCAAATTAGCATTTCGGTTTGCGCATCTTCTATAACCATATTGGTTACGGCTTCGACACCGGCATTACCAGCTGCTAATAGAAATTCTACATCGCCTGAATCATACTTTTGCTTAAACGTCTGCACTTTGGCAACAACGGCTTCTAAAGTATCTGCTTTGTGGTCGTCCAAGAAGACAAGAATAGGAACCATTGAGCAGTCTTGGTTGATTAAGCCCGGTGGTGTTCTCGAAACAGATGCATTGGTCATAAACTGATTTCGGTTTAGGCCATACCACTTCAATGATCCTTCGTTCATGCCGAACATACCGAACTTTGAAACGTTAGCTACGGACTTAACGTCCTGTACACCGTTTACGTTTTTTACTTCCCACTGTAATTTATCTATCCATGTGAGATTGTCGTAGGTAATGCAGGTATCGGGTGTGGTTTTTGCCATCACCACAAATACGTCGGTGCTTGTACTGTAATTTTCCACTACGTAAGCATTGTCTAAGTTGTAGCGAGAGTCTGCACGCAATTCAGGCGCGCCTGCGTCAAGGTCACCAATTTTTAAGAACTGCGAATAATATAAGCCTAATACGCTCAGCAGTATTGCCACAACTAAGGCATATTTTGCTTTTGGTGGGCGTGCAAAGCCAGCAATTGAAGCCGCTAATTTGTTTGGTGAAGGTGCATCAGTTGCGCTGTTGGTGTGCCGAGCTCTACCACCTGTTGATACCCCAATGAAACTAATAACAATGGGTAGTGCAACTAGGTTGGTAATGATAATGACTGCAACGCCAATACTAGCAGCGATAGCAAGCTCTCTAATAACACCAATATCAATAACCATAAGTGTTGTAAAACCAATGGCGTCACTGACTAATGCGGTAATGCCGGCCAGATAAAGAGAACGGAATGCCAGTTTGGATGCGATAAATTTATCAGAGCCAGTTTTTACATGTTGAATAATCCCGGTGATAATCTGCACCCCGTGACTGACACCAATGGCGAACACTAAAAATGGCACTAACATGCTGTAAGGGTTAACCCCAAAGCCGAGTAAATTGAGTATGCCGAGTTGACTAATAACCGCCAGTATTGAAAACACAAGGACAACAATCGTGCTGCGCAAACAACGAGAATATAAGAGCAACAAAACAAAAGTGATCGCTACAGCCAAGCCGAAGAAAATGACAACTTGAACTGCGCCGTCTATAAGATCGCCAACGACTTTTGCAAAGCCAACGATGCGAATATTGATTGTGTCGCCGTCGTACTTATCGCGAATGTCTTGCTCGAGCTTTTCGGATAGCTCGCGATAATCGAGAGGAAGACCTGTTTCTGGATTTTTCTCCTGCAGCGGGGCTAGCACAATCGCTGATTTAAAATCATTACCAACCAGCACGCCAACTTGACCTGACTTAAACACGTTGGTTTTCAGTTGCTCTAGCATACTGTCAGAACCGTCATACCCATCGGGCACAACGGCGCCACCCACAAAGCCTTCTTCGGTTACTTCCTGCCAACGTACGCTAGGCGTCCACAGACTTTTCAAAGCATTACGATTTACTCCGGGGATAAAAAAGACATCATCGGTAACTTGTCTTAGTGTTTGTTGAAACTCCTGTGTAAAAATATCGCCCTCTTCAGTTTCAACAATGACGCGGATGACATTTCCTAAATCGGCTAATTCGCTTTGATAGGCTTTGTAGTTATTAATGAATTCATGATCGCCTGGCACCATTTTGCTAAAACTGGCTTCTGGTTTTACTTGAATTGCTTCAGTCGCTAAAAAAGCAAAAATAATGGTAAGTATAAAAAGTATCAGCTTACGGTTTGCAAATATGAATTTTTCAATAATTCGCTCGGTAGATAAGTGTGTTGAAGACATATTGATTCCTTAGTTACCGATGGTCCATCGTTTGATACCAAGTTGACCAGCTAGCACAAGTTGCTTGTCGCTTGTCAACATTACAGAAGCGAAGGTGCTTCCAGACGGATGTTTGTAGATGCTTTGATTTTCAGGGTTTGATAGAGGGAAGGTTACAATAAGTCCGCCATGGCCGACTAAATAGGCTTTGCCGCTTTCGTCAATCGTGCCACCGAGAAAAGAAATCGAAAGCGACTTTGGAAGTAAAACCCAGTTCTCGCCACTATCGTCTGAAACAGCGATGTGCCCCTGTAAGCCAAATGCGACGAGGTGGTCAGAATTAGGCGATGTTTCGATACCAAAAAAACTGCCGTTATAAGGCAAATCCATTCTTTCCCAGCTTTCACCGTTATCGCTTGATTTTGCGGCCACTGCATTCTCACCCACAATGAAAAGGTTACCCTTGGCATCTTTTGAAATTGCATTGAGATGAAACTTACTTTCGTTGTCGATTCTATTGTTTACGAATTCCCAAGTTTGCGCGTTGTCTTTGCTCTGCAATAGAGTGCCGTAAGCACCGGTCGCAAAAACCGTACCGTTGTCTGCCGTTATTACAGAAAGTAGCGGTTTATTCGGACCGGCTTGCTTTTCTTTTTGCGCATCTTCGAGGGCAAACTGTAAGTCTTCTAAATAATATTCTTCATCATACTTGCTTGCGTCAGGCGGCAGATTTTCCAAACGCAACTCTTGCGCCTCAATCTGTTTCCCTAGCGATGTTATGAGTAGGTCGGTTAAACTGTAGCCATCAAACACTTTTACCCATTCTTGGCTTTCTTGTTTGAAGAGTAAGATAACGGCGTCATGACCTACTGCGACGAAGTCACCGTTGGCAAGCTTGCTGACATCGGTAATAGTAACGCTGACGGGAACAGCGAATTGTGACCATTGTTCCGGGTTTGTCCACTCAATAATATGCCCACGCTCGCCTACGGCAATGTAACCGCTGTCATGCGCAATCGTGTTGAGTAAAACGCTTTTACTTGCCAAATGGCTTTCGAGAGCCGGCTCGTTTAATAGCTCCAGCTTGTTTTGCGCGTACAGCCCTGAGCTGAATAAGAGCCCTGAGCTGAATAAGAGCCCTGAGCTGAATAGCAGCCCCGAGCAGCATAAAAGGGAAAAACACCCACTAATGATTTTTTTCAATGACATTTCCAAAACACATTAAAACTTTGAGTAACACAAATTTAACAAATTTAACAAATATGTCTTGTTTTTACATGCCAAATGCTTATCTCAGCATTCACATTTCATTAGGGGACTTTTACTTGTGAAAATAGAATAGCTTAATACCTATTCTACATTTCAGAACTTCTATATTCGGTAGGTGTTTTATTCGTCCAACGTTTGAATGCTCTATTGAAGTTGCTTACGCTAGCAAATCCGACCAAGTAACCGGTTTCACTAAATGAAATATGCTGCTGACGGATATAGTCCAATGCCAATTTTTTTCTTGTCGTATCAAGCAAGTCTTTGTAAGTTGTGCCTTTATCAACGAGCTTTCGCTGTAAGTTTCGCAGGCTCATACCGAGCTGTTTTGCTATGTCATTTTGAGAAGGGACGCCCATAGGGAGTTCTCTATAGATAATCGTTTTTACTAAATAAATTAGGTCATCTTTATCAATTCTATTGAGTAGCTCATCTAATATTTTTTCATGCATTTGAGTGATGATCGTATTGCCAACCATTAGCTTTGTGTCTGCCACTTCGCGGCTGAAAGTCAGCGAATTACTTTCACAAGCATACTCGACACTGCAGTTAAAAAACGCTTCCAAATATCCATCATCAATATCAGGTTTTGCTGCTGTAAATTTCACCACTTTCGGCGCCATATTTGAGCCTACAAGTTCTCTTGCAAACGTCACAATCGTCGCTAAAAACGTTTCGACTAAACAAGTCTCAAGAACCGGACGTTTAGAATCTGGATAAGTATCGATATGCATTTCAAACAACAAGTCATTGTCTTGCTCGGTCATTTCTATTGTGCAGGTATTGGAAACCACACGCTTGTAGCGCGCTAAGCGCTCTAATGCATCATGTAAAGAAGACGAGGACATCATCGCATACCCTAAGGCATGAAACATTGAGGGATGAAAATGTTTTGCCACTTCGGTTGCAAAGTCGCGGCGACCCAACTTTTGATTGCAATGACGCATTAAGGTCGCCAGTTTGTCGGCGGCAAGGCGCGACTCTAAATTGTTTAAATCGGTTAACGATATCTGGCACTCTGTGCATTCAGCCTGAAAATTGAGGCCATTACTCTCCATAGCTCTTGAAAACGGTATTAACCAACCACTTAACGTCGAATAGTAATTTGGCAAACTAAAAAACCCTATGAGTTATATTAAAGAAAGAGGACCAAGATAAAGATTATAAATAATTTGCATGAAATGACAATCAATTGGCACAGATAGCTTAACGTTTGTGCTAGTTTAATTATATGTTACAAATGTAAACGAACTGTAAATACTCCCATAGAGGAAGGTATATGAACAAAAATTTAAATAAAACCATGGTAGCGTCGCTTGTTTGTGGCGCGCTCTATGCTGGTGCGGCTAATGCTGCAGATTTCTACTTTGGTGAAGATGAAGGCTTTCACCTGCAGGTCACTTCTCAATTGTCTATGGGGGCAAGCTGGCGGCTGGGAGATGCAGACCCAAGATTTATCTTTGCCGGTAACGGCGGGGACGCTCCATCGGGAACGACCGATGATGGAAACCTTAACTTCGCAAAAAATGATACTTTTTCCAAAATCATTAAAGGTTCACACGATATTCAATTATCAAAAGATAATTGGGGTGTTTTTACGAGAGTTAAATATTGGTACGACAAAGAATTAAAAGATGAGTCGCGTCCTCATGGGCACGGTCCAAATGCTTATGTTCCAGGAGCACCGCTAAACGATGATGGTTTCGCAGATTTTGCTAAATTCTCCGGCATCGAGCTAATGGACGCTTATTTTTATATTAATTTTGACGTTGGCAATGCCCCCGTCGATTTTCGACTCGGTCGACAAGTGATCAGTTGGGGTGAGAGTACCTTCATTCAAGGCGGTTTAAACTCATCAAACCCATTTGACGTTAACGCACTGCGTCGCCCTGGGGCTGAGCTAAAAGAAGGCTTGCTTCCCGTTGGTATGGCTTATATCAATGCCGGTATAACTGAAAACTTGAATTTTGAAGCTTTCTATCAGTACGAGTGGGAAAAAACCCAAATAGACGGTTGTGGTACTTACTTTTCAGGCGCTGATTTTGCCGCTGATGGCTGTTTTGCAGTAACCATTGGTGTTCCAGATGCACTATCGTTCCTACCAGGCGCGTCAGGCGACCAACAAGCATTTAATGGCGGACTATTTGCTGACCGTCGGGCTTATGATAACGATCCGGACGCATCACGTAGAGGCGATGCAGAGCCAGATGATGGCGGCCAGTTTGGTTTTGCCTTGAGATATTATGCAGCAGAACTAAACGACACTGAGTTTGGTCTATACTTCATGAATATCCATTCGAGACTGCCACTCATAAATGCAATCAGAACCAATATAGGAAGTGAGCCAGGCGATCCTCCTGTCGTATTTATACCGGGTGTTGCTGATCCAACGGGCGGCAGTATTGCAGCAAGAAATCCATCATATAGAATCGTTTTCCCAGAAGACCTTCAGTATTTTGGCGCAACGTTCGCAACCAACATTGGTGGTACTGCCGTTTCGGGTGAAATTTCATATAAGCCAGATACACCTGTGCAAATTAATGGTGCAGAGTTGATTAATGCGGCGCTGTCAGAGGCTCCATTCCTACGCTACTCACCGCGTGTCCTTGCTGCAGAGTTAGGCGAAGAGGTGACCGGGTATGATGAATTTGATGTAACTCAAATTCAGGTCACTGCACTGCATTTCTTTGAGCGTGTATTGGGCGCTTCTCGCTTAACCGTAATTGGTGAAGCAGGTATTATCTTGACTGATGGCGTTGAAGATTCAGGTCAACTATATGGCCGTAATACGGTGTTTGGTTTAGGTAACTTTGATGCAGGCGGCGGTCTAAACTGTGCTAATTTGACGGCGGCCGGTGCTCTTGGTGGCGATTGTGCTGAAGATGGCTTTGTAACCGATTCAGCTTGGGGTTATAGAGTGAGAGGCGTACTTGAATACCCAAATGTTATCGCGGGTATCAGTTTAAAACCAACGATTGATTGGCAGCACGATGTTAGTGGTTATTCACCAGATCCGGCGCAGCAGTTCCACGAAGGAAGTAAATCTTTCGGCGTGTCCGTTGAAGCGCTATATCAGCAAAAGTACAGTGTGACTCTTGGCTATAGAGCCTTCGATGGGGGCAGCCATAATGTCCTAGAAGATAAAGATTTCTTGTCTTTAAACTTCGGTCTTACATATTAATTTAAGGAGTAATCAAATGAGAAATCAATTACTTATAGCAGGGATATTTTCCTTGTCATTCATATCTTCTTCAGTAATTGCGAAAGTGACTCCTGAAGAGGCACAAAAATTGGGTACGTCACTCACGCCAATGGGCGCTGAAATGGCGGGTAATGCTGCAGGTACTATTCCTGCTTGGACTGGCGGTTTAAACAGCAAAAGCGGCATGAAAAGTGAAGATTCTGGCCGTCCAAATAACCCGTTTGCTGACGAAAAGCCGAAGTTTGTCATAGACAGCAGTAATCTTGCTGAATATAAAGATAACTTGAGCCCTGGTCAGTTGGAAATGTTTAAGAAGTATCCTAACTACAAGATGCCGGTGTATGAAACTAAGAGAACGTCTGCTTATCCGAGTGATATGTATGACATTATCAAGAAAAACGCACTCAACACTGAACTAGTTGCAGGCGGAAATGGTTTGAGTAACTTTGATACATCTATTCCATTCCCAATTCCTGCTACTGCATTAGAGGTGATTTGGAACCACATTACGCGTTATCGTGGCGGTTCAGCTGAACGCCAGCTTACAGCCATACCAGTGCAAGCAGACGGTTCGTTTGTTGAAGTTAAACTCAATGACCAACTTGTTTGGCCAGAATTTTTAGCGACTGGACGCGAAGCAGAAGATGACAACGTGTTGTTCTACTATCTTCAAGTAATAACAGCTCCATCAAGACTAACGGGCACAGCTTTATTGGTACATGACACTATTGACCAAGTTAAAGAAGCGCGCAGAGCATGGGTTTATAACTCGGGTCAGCGTCGTGTTCGCCGTGCACCGAACGTTGCTTATGACGGGCCTGCAGCAGGAACAGATGGCTTAAGAACAACAGATAACTATGACATGTATAACGGCGCACCAGATCGTTATAACTGGAAGTTGATAGGCAAAAAAGAAGTTTATATGCCTTATAATTCATACAAGCTAATGGATACTTCTGCTAAATACGGCGACATCGTGCAGGAAGGGCATTTAAACCCGGATTTCTTGCGTTACGAACTGCATCGCTCATGGGTACTTGAAGCTACTGTGAAAGATGACGCTCGCCATATCTACGCGAAACGTGTTTTCTACATAGATGAAGATACATGGCAGGCATCAATCATTGATCATTACGATGGTCGTGGTGATTTATGGCGTGTATCAGAAGCACACAACATTATGTTCTATGATGTAGATACGCCTTGGATGGTAGCTGAGACGCTATACGATCTGAACTCAGGAAGATACCTAGTAACGGGTTTGTCGAACGAAGAGCCAAAATTCATGACGTGGGGCAAGAAAGTAGACCGTCGTGACTTCTCTTCTTCTGCATTGCGTCGCTTAGGCCGCTAAGATAGTAATGTTACAAATAACGATGGCTCCTTTAATGGGGCCATTTTTTTATAAGGAACTGATATGAAGTCACTCAAGATTTGCCTCATTATGGGCGCTTTTTTTGCACTTCAAATAAACGCAAATCAAGTTGCATCCCAGCAGGCAGTTACTCAACCGATAGCTCCTCAAAAAGCATCCGATACCACCTTGGCGTATCAACAAACAGTTAAAAATACACTGCCATTTGCAGATAGAACAGATTTTGAGCTAGCTGAGAAAGGGCTGATTAAACGTCCTGAAAAAGTAGAAATTCGTGACCACAACGGCAACGTCGTTTGGGAGCTTGGTAACTATAAATTTTTATTAACTGAAAAATACCACGACAGCATTAATCCATCGCTTGAACGCCAAGCAAGACTGAATATGCTGTACGGCCTGTTTAAAGTTAGCGACCGCATTTATCAAGTGCGAGGCTACGACTTAGCCAATATGACCTTAATAAAAGGTGATACCGGCTGGATCATCTTCGATACATTATTAACGCCACCGACAGCCAAAGCCGCGTTTGCACTTGTAAGCCAAGAACTTGGTGAATTCCCTATAAAGGCTGTTGTTTATAGCCATGCCCATGCCGACCACTTCGGTGGTGTAAGAGGCATAGTATCTCAAGCACAGGCCGACAGTGGCGAAGTGAAAATAATAGCGCCGCGAGATTTTATGGAGCACGCCATAAAAGAAAACGTGCTGGCAGGAAATGCGATGACACGCCGAGCCAGCTATCAATATGGCAATGTACTGCCTAAGTCCGAATTCGGCCTAGTTGATGCCGCAATCGGCAAAGGTCTCTCAAACGGTGCAATTGGACTTATTGCGCCTACAATAACTATTGAAGACGACGAAGAGAGCCTAATAATAGACGGTATTGAAATGGTGTTTCAAAACACACCCGACACAGAATCACCGTCAGAAATGAACACTTACTTCCCGCAGTTTAAGGCGCTTTGGACGGCAGAAAACGTAATTGGCACGATGCACAATGTTTATACTTTGCGCGGCGCAGCAGTCCGAGATGCTCAAGGGTGGAGCAAGTACATTAATAAGCTTATTCACAATTACGCAAAAGACACGGAGGTTATGTTTGCCTCCCATAGCTGGCCAAGATGGGGCAATGAATATTTAATTAGTGTGTTGGAAAAACAGCGCGATCTGTATGGCTATTTGCATGATAAGACCCTTAATCTGGCTAATAAAGGCGTTACCATCAACGAAATTCACAACGAATTAAATGTGCCTGATGTGCTTGCTCACGAATGGTATAACCGAGGTTACCATGGCTCATATTCGCATAATGTCAGAGGCGTGTTGAATCGCTATTTAGGCTTTTTTGATATGAACCCAGCTAACCTGAATAAGCTCAGCCCTGCAGAATCCGCACCTAAATATGTGCAAGCGATGGGGGGTGCAGAGAATATTGTAGCGATGGCAAAAGTAGCTTATGACGCAGGTGAATATCGCTGGGCCGCTGAGCTTCTCAACAATGTTATATTCGCTCAACCTGACAACGTACCTGCAAAACTATTGCAGGCGAATATTTTTGAGCAAATGGGGTATCAAGCTGAAAGTGCGGGCTGGCGCAATACATATCTTGCTGGTGCGTTTGAGTTGAGAAATGGACTACCTGATCAAATAAACGCAGTGAAGGTAGGCCCAGATATGATTGTTGCAATGAGTTCTGAGCTTATCTTCGACTATTTAGGGGTTAGGGGTTCTAGGGATTTTCCCCTCTAAAGTAACATAAATCGCCATACTCACCATATTTAAAGGCATACAAAGGTGGGTTACTTCTCCAAAGTATGGCAAATTATGAGGTTAACAACCCCTTAAACTTAATTTAATTCCTATGGCTATAAAAAACGAACTATCAATTCTTACCAAAGCTGAGCAGCTTGATCTATATTCTCCGCCGCTATTATCACTTGAACAACAACGATTGTATTTTACGCCAAACGAGATCGAGTTAACAGAGTTGAAAAGTATTCGCCTAAGGAACCACCGATGCTATTTCATTGCGTTATTAGGGTATTTTAAGTCTAAGCCTGTGATTCTTTCACCTAGCTTTAACCTCATCTTTGACGATATGCAGTTTATTTCAACGCAAGTTCAAGGAGGCAAAGGGATCAGGCCTTTCAGCATTAATAAGATGCAGCGTGACCGTATATATCAAAGAATACTGAGGTTATTAAACTATCAGAAATGGGACGAAAGTCTGCACTTTGCGCCGCTGTACGAACATCTTGTTATGGTCGGCAAAGCTTGGCTTGAGCCTCGTTATCTATTCGATGCAGCCGCTGAATATCTAGCAACGCATAGAATTGCCATCCCTAAATATACTGTCTTACAAAAGCTTATCAGTCGTGTTATCCAACAGGTCAAGAAGGCGTTAAATAATAAGCTTCGTATTCATGTTTCATCTGAACTACACGGATTTCTAAATACTATTATCGATGACAAAGATGGGCTCTCCTTAAGCCAGCTTCGAGCCGGTGCAAAAAGCGTTATGGTGACAGAGCTAAAAAAAGAACTGACGGTGTATCATCAGTTACAGCCTTATACAAGACAGATTGATAATGCTGTTAAGGGCTTAGCCTTATCGTCTAAAAACCAACAACACTTCGGTGAAATGGTGGATTATTATGGCAGTAAACTAAAACGCTTTAAGCGTCCACAGCAACACCTATGGTTGCTGTGTTTTCTGACTCAACGCATACGGCAAAGCCTAGAGCGATTGGCTGATGGGTTTATTCATCATATCCGTAAACAACAAGAAGCTGCGCATGCGTTTGCCCAACAGGCAGTGTTTGACTCATGGAGGTCAGCTGCAGACAATGTCACCAAAGCCGCAGAATTACTGCATCTGTTTGTTGATGACAGTATCGACGATAATCAACCATTTGCAACGGTTAGGCAACAAGCATTAAGTGTAATGAATAACCAAGATATAGAAACGCTATGCCTGTACTTAAAAAAGCAAAAACGCACGGTAGAAGAATATCAATGGCAATATTATGATGATCAAAACGGGTTAATTGAGCAGTTATTAAGGCCCGTGTTTCTATGTCTTGAATGCCAAGCAGGTAAAGGCTCAGAAGCATTAGTGACCCAGCTCAAAACCACAAAAACAGAACTATTAGCAGGTAATACATTGCAAACAATGGATAGTACACTTATCCAACAAAAACATCGTCCATGGTTAATTAACAAGGATGTTGTTCATCCACAGCGATACGAATGGTTGCTTTACCGTCAACTGGCTTCTCGGCTTAATGGTCGAATTTACTTATCAAACGTCACTAAATATCGTGCGCTAGAAGACGACTTAATTGCATCGTCAATACAGCCTGATCTATTGGCATCATCAACATTGGAAAAGCTAAAGCAGCCGATTCAGAAGCTACTGCAAGTAAAACAAATACGCTTAACA
>JAXHTT010000079.1:0-17308 GCA_034190055.1 Pseudomonadota bacterium
ATTTAAGCGCATTGCTCAATAGATTGTTGAGCAATGCGCTTAAATTCACTGAAGATGGCCTTATTTCGGTCAGCGTAAGATGCACACAAAACGCAGAGGATATTCAGCTTGAATTTGAAGTGAAAGATTCAGGCGTAGGACTAACGACTGCACATCAAGCTCAGCTGTTCCAACCGTTTAATCAAGGTGACGAATCAATCTCAAGGCGCTACGGCGGCACAGGCTTAGGCTTAGCAATTTGTAAGCAGCTCACCGCATTAATGGGCGGTGAAATTTGGGTGGAAAGCCAGCTAGGCAAAGGGTCTATTTTCCACTTTACGGTAAAAGTACAGCAAGACGCATCTCAGCAAATTATTTCGCCGTCAAAACAACTTTCTGAATTGAAGGTACTTATAGCCGACGATATTGAAGCATCGCGAGACGCTATTTCTGAAGCCCTTTCAATGGCCAAAATTCAAGCCGATATCGCATCTGGCGGAAACGATGCAATTGTAAAGATGCGCGCTGCATTAGCCACCTCATCCCCGTACGATGTGCTCATTTTAGATTGGAACATGCCCGATATAGATGGCCTTGAAGTCGCGGCGATAATTAGCCAAGAGTTTTCTATTAAACAGCCAAAAGTAATCATGCTTTATGCGTTTGAATCGCCACGAATGAGAGAACAAGCGAACCAACTTGGTATACGTAACTTTATTAAGAAACCATTTAGCACAAGTGAGCTGGTAGATGAGTTGCAAGAACTATGTCTTAACGTAAAAACTAAAGCCTTGCCTAAAGACAAACCAACAGTACCTAACTTAAAAGGTACACGTATTCTTTTGGCTGAAGACAATGCACTAAACCAAAAAGTAACTATTGGCCTTTTAGCTGAAACTAAAGCCACGATTGAAGTTGCCAATAATGGTTTAGAAGCAATAAGTATGCTGCGTAAAGACAGCGCATTCGACGCAGTAATGATGGATATCCAAATGCCAGTAATGGATGGATTAACTGCAGCAAAACACATTAGAGGAGAGCTGAAGTTAACTTTACCTATCATCGCCACAACCGCTCATGCCATGCAGCAAGACATCGATAAAAGCCTAGCGGCTGGCATGGATGGCCATATTAATAAACCTGTCGATCCGAACCGCTTTTTTGATGTACTTGTTGAAGTATTGGATAAAAGGCAGTCTTCTGCCACCTCTGAATCAACAAATGACGTAAAAATAGCAAACTCATCACTCACATTCATCGACAAACCAAAAGCACTTGAATCACTACTGGGCGACGAAACATTATACAGAGAGCTTCTTCACGACTTTATTGCGTTAGAAGATGAACTTAATGCCTTACATACGGCCATTGAAACCCAAGACTACCCGTCCATTGCGCGCAAAGCGCATATTTTCACAACGGCCCTTCGATATATTGGTGCGTTTACCCTTGCTGAATTAGCCAGCTCTATTGAGTTGACCATAACGCGTAACGAACACACTGATACAGAAAATTTTAAAGCAAAACTGGAGCTTTTTTATACATCGCTAACGAAAATGAGGGAACAGCTAAACGTTACACCATAACGCAAAAGGTCATTACGCCATATCAAACCTATCAAATGCGCAGACGCACAGTAACACCTACATCTACCTGAATATCGTTTACTTTTTGACGAATTGTAGCCTTCAAAATTTTGAGATTTAATGTATTATTGTTCAGCGTTTTTAAACAGTTAAGCGCTTTTAACTACAACTTCTCTACAATAACGCCCACTAGAGAGAGTTTTTAATAGGGCAAGGAAAAAAAATGAATAAAATAAAAACTATATTACTTCTAGGTGTTTCTCTAATTGCTACTGGTTGCGCAAACAAAGTACATACTTATGCGACTTCAACTGAAAACACAATTGCGTTGCGAGCATTGTCGAAGCAAGATGTTCAGACTAACATCGGCGAGTTTACCGACTCAGGTAAGAACGAGTCGAAAGTAATGTGCCGTCTTTCTTCCCCAGTGGGGACGCCAGAGGGCAGAACATTTGCAACATATATCAGAGATGCAATCTTAGCTGAAATGGTTGTTGCAAATGTTTATGACGACCAATCTTCAACGGTTTTAACCGCGAACCTAAACGATATTTACGGCAGCACCGTTATTGGTAATGCTTATTGGGAGTTTGATTTGTCCTTAGCTTCTAGTAACGGTAAAAACTTAGACATAACGTCTCGCTATGACTACGAGTCAAGTTATCTAGCTACATCTGCATGCTCTGAAATGCAGCGCTCTTTTGTACCTGCGGTACAAAAATTAAATACTGAGATTTTCTCTCACCCAGACTTTCCGGCCTTACTTAAATAAGATTTGACCGTAATGGATGCTTTTCAAATGAAAAGCATCCATTATTTTCTTCGAATGACGCATCAATAAAAGTAAGGTGCTAAACACTTAGACTTTCACTTCTTCTTTACCTCACTGATTCAGTTGTCTGTTTAAGCAGCAAACCTATACTTACTACTGTTCAGACTCTTGCGACGCATACTCATTTTTCATAAGCCATGCATAAGCTGTAGTAAATGCGGTTTCTTGGAACTGTTTTAAACCGGTTTCAGAGAACGGTACTGCTAGCGGGTTTCTGCGAAGTGACTCTTTGATATCTGTAGGGCTAAATACAATAACTTCTAAGCCATCAATTAACTCAATAGCTGCCTCTAGCTTAAAACCAATTGCACTTCCCGCAAATTTACCTTTGCTTTGTCGTTGACGAATGATCACAGCATCAATTTTATAATCTTCGACAAGCTTCGCGAAGGTGCTTTGAAAGCTTTTTAGCCCCTTAGCACTGGTATCGGCTAGGGTTAAGCGGCGCGTACGGCAGTCGGGCAAATGAAACAAACCGTCAGCTAGCGACACCAAACTAATAATTGCTTCGTTACCTTTTAAATCTATACCACAGACTTTCATATTTAATCCTAATTACGTTTGCCTGCTATTATAACCCGTTTCGCGGCTGTTATTCACTTGCAAGTACTTCTCTTTACTCATCGCCAGTCTCGAGTTACCGCACTAGCCGGGCCATCAAAACTAGCTTAGGACTGATTTGATAGTGTCCTTGGACAAGGGCTTTACAAAGTGTTCGTCGAACCCTGCAGTTTTAGAGTCTTCGACGTATTTTTCAGACCCCCACCCGCTTTGAGAGTAAAATTTGACGTTTTCGGCTTCGGGTAAAACTTTTAGCATTTTAACCAGTTCGTAACCGTCTATATCTGGCATGCCGATATCAAGGAATACACAGTTTGGCTTGAAGGCTTTAAATTCCTCTACCGCTTCCGTGGGAGAGGTAATGCCCAAAGCAGTAACTCCCATCGACTCAGCTAGCAAGCAATAAGCATCGATAAGATCTGCATTGTCATCCACGAACATCACCTTACTTTTGCTTTGAATAACCGATTCGACTTCTGTACTGTCTGATTGCTCGTAAGCGGTTTTTGAAATAGGTAGGCTAACTTCGAAGGTACTCCCCTGATCAATCCCGTCGCTCATTACAGTGACTTCACCATGATGCAACGCCACTAGCTTACTCACTAAGGTTAAACCGATTCCAAGGCCACCTTTGGTATGCGTCGAGTGGGCTTCAATTTGAGTGAACATATTGAACACATCTTTTAGCCTATCTTCAGGGATGCCCATTCCGTTATCTTTAACAGAAACAACAATCATCACGCCTTTTTTTCTAATATCGACAGCTATCTTTCCAGACTCTTTCGTGTACTTCGCCGCATTATGAATAATGTTAGAGAAAACCTGGCTTAAGCGCGCTTTATCTCCGTAAACAGTGACATCTTCGTCAAGGCAGTTTACCGTTATGTCGTGTTTCTTCGCTTTAACCTGCTGTTCAACAATTTCCAGAGAATCAGAAAGTACGTCTCGAATACTTAACCTTTCAAACTCAAGCTTTACCTTACCTCGCGTAATACGAGAAACGTCCATTAGGTCATTGATAAGCTTTGACATGTACTCGGCTTGTCGGTTGATAATAGCCGTTACCCTTTTGCGAGTTTTGTCATCATCAACGCTTTCTAGAATACTCGCGCCCGACATGATTGGGCCCAACGGGTTTCGCAACTCATGCGCCAATGTCGCGAGGAACTCGTTTCTGTAATTATCTTGTTTTTCAAGTTCTTGAATACTTATGTGCATACGCTCTTGCACATCAAGGGCATAAACCAAAAACATCCTGTTTAATCGGTTGGCAGTATCAATGTCAGTTTTATCGAAAGCTGTTGAATGCCCCTCAATGGTTCGAGTGTGGATAGTAAACGCTGAACGAGGTTTAAGGCGTTCCGCTTTCGGCGCATCTTCTGATTTTTCATCTTCTGCCCCAATCCACTTTTGAACGCGATGGGATTCTTTTCTAAACCAAGCGGTAAAGTACTGCTTTTTTTCAAACAAAGGGATAATCATAATACCCGCAATACCGTATTCTCGCGCTTCCGGGTAATCCTCATATAAAGAGTCGTTGGTGTAAGGAAAACCGCCTTCGCTACTGGCTTTAGAAAAAATATTTTTAATTAGCTCTATCGGTAAGGTCGCTCCCAGCGTAATAGTTTCGTACTGCGAATAATAAACAAACCCAGAGCTATTAAGTGCATCTAAAAATGCCCGCTCTCCGCTTTTCACTACACGACTGATAGGGTTTGCCGGGCCTATTCTGTCCAACATAGCATCTACTGCGTTGTCAGTAATATGCTTTTTGCGTTTCGCAATTTCTTCTTCTTTTGCCAACAAATGCCAGCTAAACAGTTGGCTTAAATTCTCGCACTGCAACCTTACATTTTGTGGGATATAGCAGGGCTCGCGATGGTGACAGGAAATCAGCCCGTATAGCTCTCCATCTGTCACTAAGGATATGGAAAACGAAGCGCGCAACCCTTGGTTTCTAATGTATTGGAGATGAATTGGCGAGAAGGTACGTAACAGGGAACGAGTAAGGTCCAAACGCTCTCTTCCCGACTCCTCGGCAGAAGGTACTAACCTAGCTGGGGGCAGGTCTGTGTCAGGAGTGAGCCTAACCCAATTTGTTTTGTAAAGCTCCCTAGCTTGTTTCGGAATATCCGTCGCTGGAAAGTACAAGTCTTGGTAAGACTCCATATCTTCAGCTTTAGCTTCCGCAATAACTTTACCAGAGTAGTCATTATTGAACTTGTAAAGCACCACTCTATCCATGTTAGTGAGATATTTTATGGTCGAAACCATCTCTTGCGCCATCTCAGCTAACGACGTCATTTCTTTGAAGCGCGGCGCGATAGACATGGAATAAAGCTTAATAAATTGCTCTGCGCTATAGGCGTCTCTAAATTCTGTAGCAGGCTCTAACTCTACAACATAGTGATGACCCGAATCATAAACGACCGCCAAATAATCTCTCGCTTCACCTTCCTTTAAAAGCGCCTCGTTTAAAAGAAGCTTAATGGGCAGCCGTATTTTGCTCTTCGATACTCTATCAAAGGTCTCTCTAAGAAAAGCGCTCTCGTCAGTGTCAGAGGAAAGAATATCCAAAAACTTCTTTCCAATGATTTCCTCAGCAAATATCGTTTCGCAGTTCTCGCTGACGATTGAAATATTTAAATCGTCGTAACTAAAGGCAATAAGAAAACCATAACTTTGTACACTTTCTGGGATGTGTATGGGTTCGTCTTCACAACGTTCAAAGTCAAAGTTTTGAGGAGATTGATTCATAGAGGTCCTAAAGTTTGTATCCGTCCGTTTCGCGCGTGCATGAATCGAAAAGTATCATATCGACAAGCCAATTAATAACCTTCCCACGTTTTACTGGCTTAATTTAATTAAACGTCCGCCTTCCTTATCTTCGAGAACATAGATATTGCCCATGCTGTCTTGTTCAACTTCACGCACTCGCTTGCCCCACTCGTAACGCTCTGCTTCTTCAACTTTCCACTTACCTTTATCATCTTTATTAAAGGCTACGCGAACTAATGCTTTCGATGACAAACCGCCGATGAAGCCATTACCTTCCCAATCGCTGAACTTATCTCCTTTATAAATGATAAAACCCGCAGGACTGATGGCAGGCACCCATGCAAGTTCTGGAGATTTAAAAACGGGAATGTCTTCATGGTTAGGGATTTTAACGCCTGAATAATGGTCGCCCTGCGATACTGTGGGATAACCGTAGTTGCGTCCTTTTTCGATAATATTTAGTTCATCGCCATGGCGCGGTCCCATTTCATGAACCCATAGATTACCTTGCTCATCGAAGTCGATGCCAAGCGGGTTACGGTGCCCTAACGTCCAAATTTGTTCGGTTACGCTGCCTTGACCATAAAACGGGTTATCTTGTGGCACACTTCCATCTTCGTTCAAGCGCACAACTTTCCCCAAATTCATTGCCATGTTTTGGGCTGGCGTAAATTTCTGACGCTCACCAGAAGTAATAAACAAATGCCCATCAGGTGAAAACGCCATGCGATGAGAGTAATGCCCGTTCCCCGTCATCTTCGGCGACTGACGCCAAATTAGCTCTCTATCAGATAGCCTCGCGCCACTATCAGTAACGCTAAGCGTAGCTCTCTCAATGACTGCGCCGCTAAACGCGTCGTCTTTTTCATCCCGCTCAATATACGAAATATAAATGGTGCTATTCGACGCGAAGTCAGGATGAACAATGACATCACCTAAACCACCCTGCCCACGCGCAGTAACACTTGGCACATTACTCACCGCAAAACGCTTCTGCTGGTTTTCATCTAGCAACCACAGAGCGCCAGCCTTTTCCGTTACCAAGCTGTGCCCATCTGGCAAAAACGTCATGGCCCAAGGACTGTCGAAGGTAGCCTGAATACGACCCATCACAGTGGAACCATTACTGCCATTCATTTCAATTTGTTCAGGAGAGTCAGACTGAGCAAAGGTAAAAAATGAGGTGGTAAAGAGCGTTACTAACAATGCGGCTTTTCTGCTCACGCTGGTTCTGTGCGTATTTAATGTTCTCATCTACGTTCTAACCTTTTAGAGAATTTGCGTACTACTGATTGCTCGTTAAGACGTTAATTACACGTATACGTGCGGCGCAAAGGGTTTCAGTTAGCATTTGTTACGTAGATTTAATTAAACAGGTTTATATCGTCATTTTGGATTTGTAATTCGTTAAGATATTCACAGTATGAATTTATTCGCGCCCCTAAACTTTCTTTAATGTCGCCATACTTTACATAGGCCACGCCTATGTTACTTTGACTGAAGTTTTAGCAACGAATGTAAGGAGGTGATCATATGTCTAGAGTTAAGGTATTTGAACAGGCAGCTATGAGTGAGGGTCGTTCTAGCTAACCCCTTTTACGCAATTGCTCTATAAGGCTGTCTATTCAGCCCAGCTCGGAAGCCGCATCACGTTGCTGAATGCGGCTTTTTTTATATTCCAAAAAAATTAACTGGAAAAACTATATTTTCAGTATATTCCGTTTCAAAATTCATAAGATTTAAAATATGCTCAGTTTGTAACAAAGCAAAGAGCGTCAAGATTGTACCAAGGAGTAGGAAGTTGGTCAGGGTTGGACTGTTTATACTAATAGCGTTAGCGACATTTTCTCATGCTAATTCAAACAATATTGAAGATCAGAATAGCGTATTCACTCTCCACGCTGATAACGCGTTTTTGACTGAACGGGTAAACTTGAACAACAAGCCCTACTCTACCTCTGTAGATACAGTACAAATGCTTGTTGACGAATTGGGTTACACTGCACCTGTGCTTCATGTTCCACTTGTACGCTCGTTTGCTTATATGCGGCAGGGCAAGAACGTTTGCGTACTCAATAAAATCAAATCCCCAGAACGCGAGCAAAAACACCTTTATTCACTACCGCTTAGCTTTTTCCAAACACAACGTTTTTATCAACTGGCTTCACTGCCACCACTAGGTGACGAACTTTTAAATGAAGCAGGTCACTTATTGAGTATCACTAAGGTAATGAAGGCCTACCCCGATTCTTATATTGTGCTGCCAGATGAGTATTCATACGGTGCTAGGGTTGACGAAGACTTAGCGCATGTTGATCAGAAGCAAATACTTCGTGTAGCAAATAACGTTTATTATTCTAAGTTTATGGAGATGTTTGCGGACGGAAAATCTGATTTTGCACTCATTTTCCCAGCTACTATTTACCGAAATTTTGGGGACAAATTGCCAGTTGCAGCGCGCAGTTATTCTATTGCGGGTAACGCAAGCCATGTATCGGGTCACGTTATCTGCCCTGATACACTGCAAGGGGCAGAGTACATAGCGCGTATAAACGCCGCAATAAAACGCATTTATTTAAAAGCTGAATTTATTACTGCGCATACCCGGTATTTGCCTGCACAGGACAGGCAAAACGTGCAGGCTTTTATCAAGCAAACGATTCAAAAGCTATTGCTAGACGAATAATGATTTGCCAGCCTTGCCTTATTAACAAACCACCAACAAATATTAAAAAATATTGTCTAAAAATCAATCTCATACATCTAAAATCATTACCTAAAGAGCAGTATAATTTATGGGTGAATTATTGAGGTATTAGACATGAGCAAACACAGAAAAGAAGTGAGTAAAGAAACAGCAAAAGTGGTAGCTACAATGATGGTGCCTATGGTGGCATTGGGCCTAGTTTGTTTATCAATAGGTGCTTATTTGATGAATAATGTCTTTACTGGCATTTAGCACTAAAATAGTCTTATGAAGTAATAAGCAGTATTCGGCCATCACTAGTAAAGCGAATGCTGCTTTGCTCGCTTCACCCCAAGAAGTTCAAACAAATCTTACTGCCATTCAAATTACACACATATTTGCCATAAAATAACTTTGCTAGCCGCTAGCCCGGTTCGCTGTCGCTTGTAGCTGAATGCGTTTTTTTAACTTCAAAATAACCGAGAACACTCTTTCACAAACTATGTACAAATGCGCGATAGGAGATTGTTCGTTAACCATGTTTTTTTCTAGCAATTATTAACCATCATAAACAACACAAAGTACAGTTTACTAAACAATATTTTGGTTGATAATACAGCTACCTGCAATGAGGCAGGATTACATAAAAGGAATTTAAAATGAAATGCGAAGAACTCACACAGATAGAACTTGAATATGTCTCGGGCGGATTTAGAAATTTTATGTTCGGCTACTTAGTGTCAAAGGCAATGGATAGTTATGTTGATTGGGTACAGGGTGGCGCCGGTGGTTGGAAAGTTGAGTACAACGGCACAGGTTACGATGATCCACTACTTTAAACAGACAGATAGAGTTAACTAAATGAAAAACGTGCCTCTCTTGAACAAAGTCATTTATTTTGGGCTTCTTCTGCTAGGCACGTACCTATGCAGCAAATTGCTACAAGTAATCACTCTCTATTTCCTGAACCAACCATTTTTCGTAAATCCCTTGTCTATTACTCAGTCAGATGAATTTACATCTTCAATTAAAGTCTCTCTTATCCTACTTGATTTTATTAGCTTTGCTCTTTGTTATTTTGTGCTGAAAAAATGCTTAAGTTTTTTAGAAAAAACTGAGAAGAAGTAAGCAAAGAAGCCGCTTAAGTGGTAGCCATTATAACGTGAATACTGCTTTCCCCACTATAACTCGAACCCAACCGAAGAAGTTAAAACAAATCTTGTGGCCGCATAAGTCGCGTACAAAAGCACTATAAAACAGCATTGGTGCACACAGACCCGGTTCGCCGTCGCAAATTGGTAAATGCGTTTTTAACTGGCTATTATGTGGCTATTTTTTGACAAGCAAGAGCGACTATGACAGCGTAGGATAAATAAATTATAAAAAGCTCGCGCCTGATAGCGGGAAAGGGAATTTCAAATGTATCAAAAGCTTGCCTGTGTTTTTATCGGCGCCTTACTTACTTTTAGCCTTAGCTTTAACGTAAACGCCAAAGTGCGTGGCGAGGCCGTGGTTACAACAGTAAAGTCAGAAGTTTTGAATGAGTCGCGAGAACTGCTTATTCACTTACCAAATAACTATTCCCGCTATAAAGACATCACCTATCCTGTTTTATATTTGCTAGATGGACAGCGCAATTTTGCACATACCGTTGGCACGCTTGACCTTCTAAATCAGTCTGGAATGGCCCAGGAAATGATTGTTATCGGTATAACCAACACTGAGCGCACGCGAGACTTTACACCTACCTATGATGAAAGCTACAACCAGTGGGGAATATCTGGTGGTGCCGACAACTTTTTAGACTTTCTAGAAAAAGAACTAAAGCCTTACGTCGAAGCAAACTATCGCACCAATAACTACGCGATTGTAGCTGGGCATTCATTAAGCGCACTTTTTACCTTATACGCACTGCAAGAGCGGCCTGAACTGTTTCAAGCTTACTTCGCATTTAGCCCAAGTTTGTGGTGGCACGAAGAAGTGATATTTCCAGAGGCAAAAGCGTTCTTTGCATCAAATAGCGACCTTAACAAATACCTTTATATCAATATGGGTAACGAAGACGGGAGCATGCTAAGCGCATACGAAAGTTACGTTGAACTACTAAATAGCAGCGAACGAAAAGGGTTTACCTTTGATACTGAGCTAGATACATCTGAAAGCCACAATACGACTGCGCTTGCAGGTATGAGCTTGGCGCTTCAAAAGCAGCTAAATTCGTTACGCCCAACAGGTGCGATAATACAAGAAGGTATTCCTGCGGTAGAGCAATACTATAAAGACCTTTCTACAAAATACGCTTTTGAAGCAAAGCCAGAATATAAAGCAGTAAACCACGCGGGTTATGCTGCGTTGAACAAACAAGACTTTGACTCTGCCATTGCAATTTTTAAGAAAAATATAGCTCGCTTCCCTAACAAGTCTGACGCCTACGACAGCTTGGCAGACGGTTATGAAGCAAACGGCGAATTAGCCATGGCACTTGAAATGCGAGAGAAAGCGCTGGCAATGAGCTATGAAGAAAATGTTGAAAATGGTGCTTTTAAAACGCGGTTGGCCAACTTACGACAGAAGATTGCTGAAGGTACGGGTGACTAGCTATTAAGCACCTGATTTAGCATATTGCTAGCATTGAGCGAATATTAATAGGAACGTAAGCTGGACGCTCAAATATAATGGAATACACATAATGAAAACAAACAAGCTCTTCGCCTCTTTAACACTCTCGCTTTGTATAGCTTCTTTATTGGGCTGTGCAGAGCCTGAAACCCTGCCCGCCTCCCCTTCTGTTACCGAAGAATTAAAAGAAGCCAACCTTTTAAAATCTGGGCTGGCTGAACGCATTCGAATTGAAGGTCAAGAGATTGATTACCAATCTTTAGAGCAAAGACAGGCGCATCATGATGTACCTGGTGTCTCTGTCGCTTTTATGAGAAATGGGCAACTAGCGTGGACCATGCAAAGCGGCGTTAAAGACGTAACGACCGAGTTGGCGGTTGATGAAGACACTGTGTTCCAAGCAGGCAGTATTTCTAAACCCGCATTTGCAGCAGTATTGATGAAATATCGCGAAGATAACCCACTAGATTTAGATGCAGATGTTAATACCTTACTCACCAGCTGGCAGTTGCCTGAACATGAGTGGACTGGGCAAGAAGTTGTTTCATTGCGCAGATTATTAAGCCATACGGCAGGTACCACAGTACATGGCTTTCCTGGTTACGCGGCAGGCGAACCAGTACCTAACTTGCAGCAAGTGCTAGAAGGTACATTTCCCGCCAATACCGATGCGGTTGTTGTTGATATTCAACCTGGCACGCAAATGCGTTATTCCGGTGGCGGCACTACGCTTGCCCAACTTACCTTGCAGGACGTAGCGAACGAGCCCCTGCCAACCATGTCGCAACGGCTTTTGTTTAAACCTTTAGGCATGACCCGCTCTGGCTTCGACCAGCCCATATCGAAAAAACTATCAAACAATATGGCTACCCCGTACGACGGCGACGGAGCGCCAATTAAAGGTGGTGCTCATACCTACGCCACACTTGCAGCAGCCGGCATGTGGAGCACGCCATCAGACATGTTGAAATTGGCAAGTGGCGTGCGCAGTGCGTATTTAGGGCAGAAAACCGACTGGATATCGCAAGCCACCGCGCAAGAAATGTTAACCAACAATACGCCAAGTATTGAGCCACCTAATGTGGGAATTGGCTTTTTTATCAACATGAGTGACGATGGAGAAATTCTAGGCTTTGGTCACGGCGGCGCAGATGCTGGATTTATGTCGCAGCTATACATTGAACTAGATACCGGCAACGGCTACGCCATTATGACTAATGGCAATAATGGAACACAGTTAATAAGAGAGCTAGAAATACGGTTAAAAGAAGCGTTAAACGTAGGCTACTCGGAAGCTGAGGTTAAGAAGTTAGTACCCATAAGCCAAAAGGAACTGAGTAAATACATTGGAACCTACGTGGTGACAAAGCCAGTTAACGTTGATGTGGTGCTGGAAAAAACAGCCAACGGCTTTGTGCTTAATGCATTACCTTATGTTGAAAATGAAGAGTATTTTCATGAGGGTGGCGGACGATTTTTTGCGAAGAATGGGAGTAGTGTTCGGTTTGAGGGTGATGCTGAAAGCGATGGCGGATTGGTTAAGGCGCTTGTGATGGATGGTGGTATTCGGGGTGTTAGAACAGAATAGTTTATAGGGTGCGAACTGATATATGACCCAAGTCCTTTTTTGTGTCAGTTGCCGCCGTTAGTATATTCGATTGCAGAAGGCTGCTACGTGCCAGAAACAGACGGTGGTAACTCATTTCGTTAGTGGCAGTTGCGTACGTATTGCGGACGTCCAATACTCTTTTCTCTGAAAACACAAATAATGGTTTTCCAGAGTCAGCGGATGTTACTATGAAGACTTAGGAATAAGCAGTTATGCATCAGGAGCTAGTATGCAGAAGTCTGAACAAGTGTCACCATACTTTTTGTATGCTTTAGAGAAATTCCGTATTTTTATAAATTTATCTGTTCGGCAGTGGAAAGAGGAATCAGTTAAGTACGTTGAATCGGATATAGAAACTGACGAGCCGATTTGTTGGGATAGATACCAATACCGTACTGATTTAAGTACCGATTTTCAGGAAATATTTCCACAGTATCAGATGCAGTCATACTTACTCATGTTGGTGTCTTTATTTGAAGATTACCTTAATCAATTATGTAATAGCCTACATTTTGAAAATGAATTCTGTTGCAGTTTAAAAGACTATAGTGGCTCTGGGATTGGACGAGCGAAAAAGTATTTGGTGAGGGTTGCTAAAATTAATATCCCAACAGGAGAACAAAGTTGGAATAAAATAATTGATGCTCAAGGTATTAGGAATATCGTTGCGCATAACGCTGGGCATTTAGATAAAGATGGCCATATAAGTCAGCATCAGATAGTTAGTAGAGGTGAAAATCTCGATTCTAAAGAATATGCAAGAATACACCTTAATATCAAACAGACGTATTTAATTGAAGTAGTCGAAGCTATGGAAGAAATTGCAAAGGTGATTTGGGATGAAACGAAGTGAATTGTCTAACACGGACATTTATTTAGATGTACTAGCTCAGACCTGATCTGACAGTTACCCAGTTTTTCTGGTGTCAGCGTCAGATTAGATTTGAGCTAAATTCTTCTCAGCCCAAATCTGTTTCCCATCAATTAATGTTTCCATCGGCGTTCTGCCGCAGCACATTTTGCCCTGATGAGTTCGTTCATTGTTGTAATAATCTAGCCACTCGTCCAGATCTTTCTGCAACATCTCCAGTGAATCATAGAGTTTCTTGCGGAACGTAACCTGATAAAACTCGTTTAGAATGGTTTTGTGGAAGCGTTCACAGATACCGTTTGTCTGGGGATGACGGGCTTTTGTTTTGGTGTGGTCGATATCGTTTATCGCGAGATAAAGCTGGTAATCATGCTGTTCGACCTTCCCACAATATTCCGTGCCTCTGTCGGTAAGAATTCTTAGCATCGGCAGCTCCTGTGTCTCGAAGAACGGCAATACGCGATCGTTCAGTACATCTGCTGAGGTGATAGGCGTCTTCGTCGTGTAGAGCTTGGCAAACGCTATTTTGCTGTAGGTATCAACAAACGTCTGCTGGTAAATCCGACCAACACCTTTTAAATTCCCAACATAAAACGTGTCCTGAGAGCCAAGATAGCCTGGATGATGTGTTTCAATTTCACCGCAAGCTTCATCATCCTGTTTCTTCCTTTCCAGTGCTGCAACTTGCTCGTCGGTTAGAATAATTCCTTCCTTCTCGACCTTCTCTTCAAGCGCAGCCAGACGCTTTTTAAAGTTCTCAAGGTTATGACGAAGCCAGATAGAACGCACGCCGCTGCCGGATACGAATACGCCTTGCTTGCGAAGTTCATTACTGGTTCTTGCTTGACCATGGGCAGGATAATCGACGGCGTGAACAAGTACCGCTTGCTCGGTCTGCTCATCAGCGCGATTCTTTAAATTAGGCGTTCTTCTAGATTTGCTGATTAACGAATCAACACCGCCATCTTCAACTAACTCCTGATAGCGATAAAACGTGTCTCGTGATACGCCCATCACTTTACAGGCCTTAGAGACGTTGCCAAGTTCTTCGGCCAGATTGAGTAATCCTGCTTTGTGTTTAATGATTGGATTGCTAGTATGCAACATGAGAGTTACCTTTTGGTTTGTTTAATAAAGATTCGACACCTTTATCAAACTGGGTAACTCTCATCTTTTCAAGTCGATGTGTCAGATCTGGTCGGAACTAATTCAATTTAGAACAGAAAAAATGTACTATATTTCTTTTTTCATAAATTTTAGCTCACAATTTTTTTTGCCTTGGGTGGGCTTTGAACGTCAGCTCTTTGTCTGTTGAAACCTATCAGTGCTCGCTGTCAGGCAGCATCGTACGTATTGCTGACGTTGGTTCATCAAGAGTTTAATAGCCGCTTTGAGCGTTAAGCGGAATTCGGAAATAACCTTTGCGCTAGTCCGATTCAAAAAAGAAGCAAATTACAAAAATTCTAGGGCTTCGAATCTATGCCGCATTATCCTGAAATTAGCTTTTAGACAGCTAACAAAGTCAATTTTAAAGTTGAAATAAATTTAACTATTTGAAGTCTTCCGAATTTCAAAGTATATCTCTACTTACTGATCTTTTGCCACTGCTGCGCCGTTAGATGTTCGATCTCGAGAGTGGTCTATAATAGCCTTTTCGTGAGAAGATGAATATCTAGTCATGTTGTACTGGACACATAAGGCTTTATGTAGAGTATCAACACTAATTTTTTGGCCGGAATAGCAATGCTTAGAGTTTGAATCTGAAAAATTGTTGGTACTTATCGCTAAAATCAAAGGTTTTTCGAATTTCTTTTCTCCTACTTTTATTACCTGAAAAATAGAATATTGTTTCATAATTTCTGACTTAAGGTCTGACCCCAACTTGAAGCTTACTGCACCGCCCTCAAATCCCTGAACGTTTGCGATATCATCTGGATTTATGCGGTCTATCCCATAAGTGATATAAATATCCCCTTCATCCACTAGCCATTTGAAGACTGGGTACCCTTTTGCATTTTCTATAGCTGGATCTACGAAAAGGTATGACTCAGATTTCACCCTCTTTATAAGATTCGTTAAGCTAGCAATGTATTCATTCTCTAAACGTTCTTTTCTTTCTAAATACTTCTTATGAAGCGAGTCGTAGTTATCTGGCAATGCGCTGTTTTTGGAAATAGGAATTTTCTGTACTACCTTTCCATCCGCATCATCTGAAGAGGTCAACCTCTTTGAAGATCTTTCAATGACTGTATTTTTAAATGGCTTTTGAACTAGTGGGGTTTCTTGCTTAGCAGGGTCAGAGTAAGCAAACTCACTCAAAAAAATAAAACTAATTGACAATATAGAATGTGAAAAGCGCATCTTCCTTCCATGGTAACGTTAATTGATTTTTTATTTAAATTAACATTTTCGCAATTTTTTGTCTATTACCTACGGCAGACTAGGTATTTTAGATATCGACATCAATGTGATTGAGAAAAGTCTGATAGTTTGCCTATTGTATTCAGTAAACCAAACAATTGATGGTGATCTGTCCATCCCATGTACTCTTCTGCCATTTAATTACAAATATCGGAACGACAGCTTTTGGCACATATAATAAATCCAGTGATACAAACTCACCGTCCGCTCCTTGTCTAAAACGGACTTCTAAGCACTAAAACATGAAACAAAAAAGGCGAACCAACAGGTTCGCCTTTCAAATCAATAAAGCTCTAGCAGCAGCGCTGCTAAACCAACACTGAATACATCAATTCTAGTTGGAAACTCTTTTGGACATAACCTTATTAAAATACATAAAGTTACGATTAGAGTTATTGCAATTCTAGTTGGAAACTTTACTCAAATTTCTAAACTTTAGATGCATTTATAGCCAGTTGAAGTTAGAAACCAATAAAACCGTACGAAAAAAACAAAAAATCATTTCAGCCAAGACTATGATTTATGGCTAGAGTTGAGCATATTTCAGGTTATTTTGCCCCACAAAATTAAATAACCATCATCATTCGATGCATTGCACAAGTATATAAAGCGTTTAGAATATAAAACACATGGTCGATACTATAAGGTAACCGGTCAGTTATTTATATTATGAAAATGGATTCAATCGATGAGTTTTAAATTATCGGAAACAACACAGGGAATAAAGTGGATTAATCATTTTAATGGTAGCGATAAGATATATGCGCAACAGTTACTTGATGGGATTACTTGGATATCAAGCAACGAGTTTTCTAGCACTCTAAGGGAAAGTATTGAAGAACACGCTAAAGAGTTTAAAGGGCCTATTGGACTATTAATCGAACGCGAACTGCGCAGAAATGGACACGGAGTTCAACGTTTTTATAAACAGAAAAAAAATCCCAAACAGGCTTTCGGAGCTGCGCTTCAACCAATAGAATCTAAAAAATACAGTAAACATCAAGTCGGTAGTGAAGGGATAATAGCTTCGTTAGCAACTGAGTTGAGTAGAGAGCACAGCTCAAAGTTTTTTCTGCATCCAACAGTAAAGCAACTCAAAGAGTTAAAAATAGAGGCTTTTTTCATACTAACATGAATTAGTCTCGACTTAATCTGACACTTCTTCTTGAAAAGATGAGAGTTACCCGTTTTGATAAAGGTGTCGAATCTTTAATCAAAACAAAATAGGTAACTCTCATGTTGCATACTAACACATATGAGCCTCCGGGCTGTCAATGAAAAAAGATAACCCTTTGACCACTATTTCAAGATCAATACCGTTGCCTTTTTAGAACTCGTTTACTTCGTCTGTCATGGTCGATGTTAA
>JAXHTT010000008.1:0-52809 GCA_034190055.1 Pseudomonadota bacterium
CCAGTTTTCAACGCGCCTTTTTCTAACACACGCTCGGTTGCAGAACTCGTTCTTGGGCAAATTATTCTTTTGCTTCGCCAAGTACCAAGCAAAAATGCTAAGGCACACCGCGGTGAGTGGGAGAAAACCGCAGTAGGCTCTTATGAAGCTCGCGGTAAAACCTTAGGTATTATTGGTTATGGCCACATAGGTACACAGCTTAGTATTCTTGCTGAACATCTGGGCATGCGCGTTCAATTTTTCGATATCGAAGACAAGTTAGTGTTAGGTAATTCTGCTCAGGTGAAGTCGCTTGAAAAGCTACTTAATACCTCTGATGTAGTATCGTTACACGTTCCCGAAACGCCTCAAACCCAAGATATGATTGGCGAAAAAGAACTGTCTCAAATGAAAGAAGGCAGTATTCTTATTAACGCATCGCGCGGAACCGTAGTCGATATTGACGCACTGGCTAAGGCGCTGGAAAGTGGCCACCTTAACGGCGCTGCCATCGATGTGTTCCCCATAGAGCCAAAGTCTAACACTGAGGAGTTTGAGTCTCCGCTTCGCGCATTTGATAACGTTATTCTTACGCCACACGTAGGCGGAAGCACACAAGAAGCGCAAGAAAACATTGGCATTGAAGTAGCGGGTAAGCTCGCAAAATACAGCGACAACGGCTCTACTTTGTCTGCGGTTAACTTCCCTGAAGTATCACTTCCTGAGCACACTGGTCGTTCGCGTCTGCTTCACGTACACAAAAACCAGCCAGGTATACTTACGCAAATTAACCAAGCATTCGCTGAAAAAGGCATCAACATTGAAGCGCAGTACTTACAAACAAACGCTGAAATAGGGTATGTGGTAGTGGATGTTAAAGAAGATCGCGGCTATGAAGCGCTAGCGGAACTTCAGCAAATTGATGGCACCATTAAAACCCGAATTCTTCATTAAACAAAGCGTTTAACAAAAACGCTAGCTTGATATTTAGTTAAAAAAAAACGCTGCAAAATTGCAGCGTTTTTTGTATCTGTATTCCCGATTTACTGAGTGATTCTTTCCTTCCTGTGCCCGCTCTATCGACATTTTTAAATCGGTGGCATCAACACAGAAAAGACTTATCAACGTAAAACACTAAAGTGCCCAAACTCAACGTGAATAAGCCTGGGCAACTCAGTAAAGCTTAGAAGAAGTTGTACACTAGGCTTACAGCCGTTTCTGTATCAAGCTTTTCTACATCATCGTCAACGTTGGTGTTGTGGTCAAGTTTGAAGGAAAGACGCATAGAAAGGTTTCCGCTAATCGTAGCGGTCAGAGCTGATTCAGCACGTGATTTCGTGTTGTCAGAACCCATTTCCGTACTCACAGTTTGCGTAAACTTAGCTGTGTCAGAAATCTTCCAAGAGTACGCTGTCGATGCACGGACGATAACGCTATCAAGATTTTCATCTTCTTGTGTTTCGATAAACGAGTAACCAGGACCAATTGAATATTCAAGAGTATGGCGTGCATTCTCTAGCACTTTTTGGTTCCAACCCGCAGCCAGTGTTGCTTGGTAATTAAAGTTACTGAAGCGGTCATCTTCGTAGGAGGCAAAGCCGAATAGACGATTATCTGGATTTTCTAGCTTATAGTTCCCCTGTGCTGAAGCAAAGAACTTTTGTGCAGAAGTAAATTCAACATCTTCGCCATCGTCACCTTCCACAGTCTCTTGTTTATAAAGACCTTTTAAGACGTAGTCGTTACTCCACTTTTCTAGCTCTTGGTGAGCTTGAATTCCCGCACTGATTGATGTCGTTTCAGTGTTACCTGAGGTCGAGATAAAACCTAGCTCACCTTCCATTGTAAAAGGCTTTACTTCGTCATCTTGAGCGAGAGCGGCGGGAGAAAGAGAAATTGCAACTAGCGATGCAAGCACTTGCTTTTTCATTGAACAATCCTATTGATTATCGGTCCATTCGTTGTACTCGATACCTTTTGAACTGCAAGGCGGTACAACACGCGTTATAAAAAGAAGTCGGGTAGTGCTGCGAGCACTACAAACAGTGCTGCAGGCCACACAAACAATGGTGCGCAGTGTACATTTTCAAACCTCTCAGTCAATGCGCGCGCGGTAAAAAGCCGGAATTAAGCCCTAAATTTACACTAATTGACTAAAAAAACTGATAAACCAGTGCAACAGACGTCTCTGTGCTTAACGCTGCGACATCTTCCGGGGTGTCGGTTTCATGATTTAAAATAAACGACAATTTCATCGCTAGTGAACCGAATACATTTGCTGAAAGCGAGGTTTCAGATCGGGACTTAGTATTTTCTTCACCGGCTTCTGTGCTCACAAATTGACGCAGCTTGGCACCTGAACTCCAGCGGTATTTGTACTCGGCTGATGCGCGTACTATTACCCCGTCATTAACAAGGGTATCGCTGTCTTCTTCTGCTTCGATGAAGGTGTAACCTGGTCCCACACTATAACGAAACTCACTATCTTCATTTCGCCAAACACGCTGAGACCAACCCGCGGCTAATGAAGCTCGGTGCTCATACCCTGTAAATTTATCATCTTCATAGTCGCCGTACATAAAAAGACGGCGTCCAGGCGTAAGTAATTTATAGTCGAATTGCGCGCTGGTAAAAAAGCGCTGTGCGCTTATGTCGCGCTCTGTGGTAGGCGTACCGCTTTCTTTGTAGAGCAGCTCAGCAAAATAAACACTGCTCCAGTTTTCGGTTTCATGGTCGGCATTCACTGCCGCTTTGACACTCGCCGCAGAGGTGTTACCAGTGTTAACAAGAACACCCAGTTCTCCATCTAATGTGAAGCGAGGTACCTCGTCATCCGCATCAGGAGTAAAATCGGCGTGATAAAGGGTCTCAATGAGGTCTCTAGCATGAGCTGAAAAACACACGCCAAAACATATGGCACCTACAAAAACATGTGGGCGGAAGATTTTTCTGAACATAATCTGGTTTTACGTCGAGCTTTATAGTTATTAGATTACGTCTAATTGAGACGCTTATAATACCAATCCTCTGGCGGAGCTTAGCTATGTTCTGCAATGTAAAATACTTTACCAATTTAGCGCGCTGAAAGCTCAGTGAATAAGCGACACAATTTTTGCTGTTTCTTGCTCAGCATATTCAATTGAATTACTTATCACTTCCATGTCGAGACTTACTGTATTGGCTATCTCTGGCGTAAAAAGTTCAATATCAGCATAACTTTCTTTATCAAGTTGGCTAAGCGTAATACGACTTGCAAGAGCAAGAACACTAATATCAACGTCAGACGTGTACTTTGATTCGTCGTTCATAAATGTTACCGGATAGTACAAACCAATAGGTAAGTGCCATTTTTCGAGTATGATACCGCTACACTGTGCAAACGTAAAACCGAAATGGGCAAGCTGTTCAATATGTGGCAACTCGCTTTTTTGAGTATGACGATAATCGTCGTAACGCTTTGGTTCCTTTTTTGCGATAACGAGTTCACTGAGGTTCTGAAGAATCCCCATGACAAAGAAGCGTTCAGCGCCACGAACGTTTAGTCGCATCGCCAAACTCTTCGAGACCATGCCGCAATAAACTGAGGCATGCCAATGTTTGTCTAAATCAATTAACAATGTATCGAAGTGCTTAAAAGCAGAGGTGGCCGTTTCAGCGATGACCAAATTATAGAGTGCTTCACCGCCTATGACGTTTATAGCTTTTGTAACGGATTCGATTTGAGAGGGGAAACGAAAAAGCGAACTGTTAGCTAGGCGTAAGACCTTTGCAGTAAGTGAAGGATCGGCGCCTATTAACACAGCAATATCTTCCATACTAGAACGAGGGTCGTCTAGCGTTGAGCGCAAGCGCATACATATATCGGGTAACGTAAAAGATTTACCGGCGTACGAAACATACTTATCTAACGACATTAAATATTCTCAAACTCTCTTTTAACCACTTTCAGGCGGCTTATCGAAAAGAGGAATCTGCTGCGCTGTTTCCTCACTTTTAAGCCCTTGCGCTTTGCGTAACTTAGCCGCTACTGCTTTTTTGCGTCTTACACAGGCACTGATTATCTTTCGTTTTGTAGCATCATCTACTTTCAGCCAATAAAGGCGTTCATCTCGACTTCTGTAACAACCTTTACAAAAACCTCTTGGACCTGACTCACAGACGCCAACACATGGGCTTGGAATTTCAAAGAATTCAAGCTGTTGGGACTGCGCTTTTGGGTCCGTCATTTCAGGCTTGCCACCCTTAGTCATTGAGATGTAAGCACTGACATTATCAGCGCCTAGTTAAATTAAAACGTATACTTATGCGTCTAGCCAGTAGACATTAGCAGTAATCTAATGCATGAAGTACATGGAATACACTAATTGCGTACGTGTGTTAGCTACCCGTATCGACATATTGGTTTTAGCATAGCATGAATATCAATCCACAAGCGTATATTCGATGGTAGACACCACGCGCACTTTCTTTATATGTGGATGATGACTATCGCGACTAGAAATACTGAACTGCCCTTGGTTGGCGCGCTTAATTTTGCCCAACGTACTTTTTGAATCTTTGGCAAATTTTTCCGCCACCTCTCTCGCATTGAGCGTAGCTTCTTCAATCATTGCCGGCTTTACTTCGTTTAAGCGGGTAAATACATAATCGGGCTGAGCACGGTAGCTTTGGTCTGATAATACAATACCCGTTTTAATTAACTCCCCAATTTGCTGCATAAGCGCTCGCACCTTTTCAACATCATTTGAAAAGACAGTAACAGTTTGAATGGCACTGTAGCGAAATGGCGCTTTTTCACTACTTCCGTATTGTTGCGCCAATTTGTCATTTATTTCAGGCTTTCCAATAGTAATACTTTCTGCTGATATGCCCTTCTCTTCTAAAAAGTTAGCCACCTGAAAGCTATTCTTTTCGATATGTTCATACAGTTGAGGTAAGTCGTTGCCCGCGTCGACAAATTGAATAGGCCAAATAACCTGATCAGCAATGTATTCTCGCTCTGACAATCCTTTTACGGTTACTACTCTATCCCACGTTTGCATATCGTTCATGGCAGAAGACACCTGAACACCAAGCAAAGACACAGCAACCACCATGCCCATTGCCATTACTATCGCCGCACCTACTTTCATTCGAATCTCCATTCTTTCTGTTTTCAACAGGATACGAGCGAATATAAGCTTTTCGGTTTCACAAAACGAGATAAAAGCTGACCAATGGTGGCAAAAAAAAGGCCACTCAAATGAGTGGCCTAAAGAGCCCCTTAAGAGGGCAACGCTTGGGTAGACGGGAGAGTTAACCTTTACGCTGTATCAGGTAATAAAATACCGGAGTTAAGATAAGTCCAAATACGGTAACACCAATCATGCCTGAGAATACTGCCACACCCATGGCCTGACGCATTTCAGAGCCGGCACCGGTTGATACCGCCATTGGCAGCACACCCATGATGAAAGCAATGGACGTCATTAGTATTGGACGAAGACGTAAGCGACTTGCTTCTTTAATGGCTGAAAGCGCGTCCATCCCCTTGTCTTGAAGCTCTTTTGCAAACTCGACAATAAGAATGGCGTTCTTCGTTGCAAGGCCAACCAGTACAATCAGACCTATTTGGGTAAAAATATTGTTGTCGCCGCCATAAACTTGCACACCAATAAGCGCACTCAGCAAGGTCATGGGAACAATCAATATGATTGCCAGTGGCAAACGCAGGCTTTCGTATTGAGCAGCCAGCACTAAGAACACTAAAAGCACAACTAATGGGAATACAAACGCTGATGCATTACCCGCTAATATTTGCTGATAGGTGATCTCAGTCCACTCGTAAGTCATGCCAAGGGGTAACGTTTCAGCCAGAATTTCTTCAATAGCCGCCTTCGCTTGGTCAGAAGAATAACCTGGCGCTGCTGCACCGCTTATTTCAGCGGTGACGTATCCGTTATAGTGCATAACACGGTCAGGGCCTGCACTGTGCTCAATGTTCAAGAATGAGCCAAGCGGGATCATCTCACCTTGTGCATTACGCACTTTAAACTGCGTAATGTTCTCAATATCCTGACGGTATTGGGCATCAGCTTGTACATTTACTTGGTAAGTTCTACCGAACAAGTTGAAGTCGTTCACGTATAACGAACCTAAGTAGCCCTGCATGGTGGTAAACAAGGTATCGATGTTTACACCTTGGCTTACCGCTTTTTCACGGTCTACATCTACATCGAGCTGAGGTACAGCAACAGTGAAGCTGGTAAATGCATCGGTTAGCGCTGGGTGTGCCCACGCTTTGCCAATCACTTCTTGCGTTACGCGCTCAAGTTCTTCAAAGCCTAGGTTCCCTCTGTCTTCAACCTGTAAACGAAAACCACCAATCGTGCCTAACCCCATTACTGGTGGCGGCGGGAATATTGCCACAAAGGCACCTTTAATAGACCCAAAGTTCTGGTTAAGCTGGGCGGCAATGGCGCCACCAGATAGATCAGGCGTCGTTCTCTTATCAAAGTCAGTCAGCGTTGCAAACAACACGCCTGAGCTTGGGCTATTGGTAAACCCGTTAATATTCAAGCCAGGGAATGCAATCGCATCTTCAACGCCAGGGTGTTCCATAGCAATACGAGACATTTCACGGATCACTTCTTCAGTTCTGTCTAAGCTTGCTGCATTAGGCAATTGAGCAAAGGCGACAAGATACTGCTTATCCTGCGGCGGAACATAGCCTGTTGGTGTATTGGCAAACTGGAAGTAAGTGAGTCCTAGCAGACCCGCGTAAAGCACCATGATGATACTGCTCTTACGGATAAGCCCACCCACCGCACCGGTGTAACGCTTTGAGTTGCGGTCAAAGAAACGGTTAAACGGTGAAAATACAAAGCGGCCAAACACTTTATCCATTAAACGGGTTAACCAATCATTCGCCTTACCGTGAGGTTTCAACAGCAATGCAGATAATGCAGGGCTAAGCGTTAACGAGTTAATTGCAGAAATTACCGTAGAGATAGTAATTGTTAGCGCAAACTGCTTATAGAACTGCCCGGTAAGCCCGCTCATGAAAGCAGTAGGTACGAATACCGCCGCAAGCACCAGTGTTGTGGCAATAATAGGACCGGTTACTTCTTTCATTGCCTGTACGGTGGCTTCAAACGGCGCTTTGCCTTCAGAGATATTACGCTCTACGTTTTCGACAACAACGATGGCGTCGTCTACAACAATACCGATTGCCAACACAAGACCAAACAGCGACAGTGCATTAAGCGAGAAGCCCATTAACTGCATAAAGGCGAACGTTCCCACAAGTGAAATAGGTACTGCAACGAGTGGGATAATAGACGCACGCCATGTTTGTAAGAACAGTACAACAACAAGTACAACTAACAATACGGCTTCAAGAAGTGTACTAATTACCGCTTCAATCGAACCGCGAACAAATACGGTAGGGTCGTAGGCTATTTCGTATTCAAGGCCTTCAGGGAACGCCTTAGACAGTTCCGCCATTCGAGCGCGAACGTCATCTGAAATTTGGATTGCATTAGAGCCTGGTGCTTGGAAAACCGGCACCGCTGCCGCAGGGTTATTGTTAATAAGTGAACGAAGTGCATAAAACTCTGAACCTAGTTCGATACGCGCAACATCTTTAAGACGGGTTATTTCACCATTATCACCCGACTTAACAATAATATTTTCAAATTCTGCTTCATCTTTTAAACGGCCGCGCACATTTATAAGCAGCTGAAATTCGCTGGTGCCCGTAGGCTGTGCGCCTAGGCTACCTGCCGCCGCTTGCTGGTTTTGATCGGCTATAGCTGCTGCCACATCGCCAGGGTTTAACTGGAGCGCAGCCAGTTTGTTGGGGTCTAACCACACTCTCATGCTGAACTCACCAGCACCGAACAGGCGCACTTGCCCAACGCCATTGATTCGCGCTAGCTCGTCTTTAACAAACTGATCGGCATAGTTTGAAAGATAAAGCATGTCATAACGATTATCAGGCGACGTCAGGTGCACAACCATGGTTAAATCTGGTGACGATTTTTCAGTTACCACACCTAGGCGCTGCACTTCTTGAGGTAAACGTGGCGTAGCGCGATTTACACGGTTTTGTACCAACGTTGTAGCTTCATCTGGATCAGTGCCAATGGCAAACGTAATTGTTAGCGTCATACGGCCATCACTGGTTGCCTGTGATGACATGTACAGCATGTTTTCAACACCGTTTATCTCTTGCTCTAGCGGCGTTGCAACTGTTTCCGCGATAACTTCTGGATTTGCACCAGGATAATTCGCAGTTACCACCACGGTAGGCGGCACTACTTCTGGGTATTCAGTGATAGGCAGTTGCCAGACAGCAATTGCACCACCTATAAAAATAAGTAGGGAAAGCACGCCCGCAAAAATTGGGCGGCTAATGAAAAACTGCGAAATGTTCATTACTTAAGACCTGCTGTTGCTGTACCTGTGGCAAATGAACCACCAGATAAAACATCCTCAACCTGCGCCATGTTTTGGGTTACTTGTGTTGCGTTATCAACACGTGACTGCCAGCTAGATAAGTTTGCCAGAGCATCTTCATCACCCATAGGCACTTCGTTAGCGGCAACTTGGGCACCAGGGCGAACGCGCTGTAAGCCATCAACCACAATGGTGTCGTTTACATTCAAGCCGCTTGTGATGATGCGCATGCTGCCCACTTTGTCGCCTAGCTTAACCGCACGGTATTCCACTTTACTTTCGTCGTTTACAACCAGTACAAACTTATTATTAAGATCTGTGCCGATAGCTTTTTCTTTAATAAGAATGCCCTGTTCATCGGTGTCACCTGCCAATTTTAAGTGTGCAAATAATCCCGGAATTAAACGACCTTCTTCGTTATTAAATACGGCGCGAACGCGAAGTGTGCCGGTGCTACCGTTAACCTGGTTGTCGATGAAATCAATTTGACCCCAGTGGTTATAATCAGACTCGTTAGCAAGGCGCATCGCTACTGGCTGTTCATTGACTGCGGTAGACGCATTGTTATCGCTACCTACGTAGTTCAGATACGTCTGCTCATCAATATCGAAATACGCATACAATCGGTCGGTGGAAACGATGCGGGTGAGTTCAGTTTGTCCTGCGGTAACAAAGTTACCTTCAGTGATGTTTGCGCGAGAAATACGCCCAGAAATAGGTGCTTCAACACGAGCAAAGCCACGATTTAGGCGCGCTACTTCAAGTGCGGCTTGCGTTTGATTTAAGCTAGCAAGCGCTTGGTTTTTCTCAGCTAAACGAGCGTCAAGAACTTCTTCAGAAACCGCCTGAGTTTTACGAAGTTTGAAAGCACGGCTATAGTTTTGCTCAGCCAACTGAACGCGACTTTTGGCTTCTTCAAGTTGTGCAGTCAGTCGATCAACTTCTGCTTTAAACGTGCGGTTATCAATTAAGAATAGAGTTTGCCCTTGTTCGACATATTCGCCTTCGTCAAACGCAACAAAGTCAATGTAGCCCGACACGCGAGGACGAAGCGCTACAATTTGCGGAGACTCTAAACGGCCTGTAAAATTATCCCACTCGGTTAAACGCTGAGACACTACCGTTGCCACATCAACAGGAACACCAGCATTTGCGCTAGCGCTCATTGATTGACTTGGATCCTGCTCGTCACCACCGCATGCAGCGACAAGCGCAGTTAGGCTTACTATTGCCAATAGACGGGTAAAAGTTTTCATTGCAAGATTCTCTAAAAAATTAAACTAAAGTTTGATGCTGCGCATTATGCACACCATCAAACAATAAAAATAATTATCTTTTTATATGCAACACATCACATGATATTATGTATTGAGAATAGATGCTGAAGGAATGGACCGCTTTTTAAAAGTTAAGAAGCGTTTTGCTACAGAGCAAACCAAAAAATTCGTAAGAAAAGCCGAAACTTAGGTAAATAAAGGGCTGCGGCGTCATAATATACAGGTGTCGCTCGTCGTATTCATATAGAAAATTAATACGTTTAGCTATAACCTATAACTAAATAATGTCATTTACGTTAAACCTATTATTATATTGATTCATTAATTGACAGATGAATGTAGCTGATAAGTAATAAGCGCCGGAGACCACTATGCGTCCACACGATTTAAATTTGTTGATGATTTTTGATGCCATTATGACCGAGGGTGCCATTACTCGTGCAGCTGACAGACTGTCGATGACGCAGCCCGCCGTTTCTAATGCCCTGTCACGCATGCGCACCGCTTGGAATGACGAACTATTTGTTAAAGATGGACGTGGTATTCAGCCTACCTCATTTGCTAAAAACTTATGGAGCCAAATTCAGGGGCCATTAGGTGAGCTCGAAGTTGCCGTTAACCCAACTGACTTTAACCCTGCAACAGCTAAGCGTACCTTTCGTATAGCTGCAACTGACAGCATCGTTTCTATGGTGTGGGGCCCGCTACGCAAAGTTATTGAGAATGAAGCGCCTGGTATTAACATCCATGCCATTCCTAATTACGACATGGAAACCGATAAAATACTCAAAGATGCTGAAGCAGAACTCACTTTCTCTAAATATCAGGAGCCTGGCTCTGTTATTCGTGCCGAACATGTTCTCGACCCAAGCTGGGTTGTGGTAATGCGCCCCGATCATCCGCTTGCAAAATCACAACTAACGTTAGAAGACTTTGTCGCGGCTGACCATCTTCTGGTTTCCGTTACCGGCGATGTGACTGGCCCTACAGATCAGGTGCTAGCGAATTTAGGCCTTAAGCGTCGTGTAGCAATGTCAGTAAACCAATTTTACAACGCCACCCCGCTATTAAAAGAGAGTAATCTGATTTGTGTTGCCCCTTCTTTGGTAATGGAAAAAGAAATATTTTCCGGCGAACTAGCGGTATTTGAGACACCAGTGGAGATTATAAGCTCGCCACTGTCGGTTATGTGGCATAAACGGCAAGACCAAGATGCTGGATTGCAGTGGCTTAGAGGGTTGGTTGTTAAATTTATTCGCGAGCGTGTACAGCGCCACGAAATGCTGCTTTCTCAATGCTGTAGGAAAGCATACTGTGCAGAGACCGTTAAACGTTTTATGGATCAGCGTAATATGGATTGTGAAGCGTTCACGCCCGCGCACTTACAAACACCAAGTAACGATGAAGAAACAAAAGTCATAGCTGGCAAACAAACCGCTTAAGTCGTTATTACTCTTTATCTAAAGAGCAACCAAGTGCCGCTAGCCATGCAAGCGCATCATTTTCAGAATCGCTAAAATAGCATTCTAGCTTGGCGGCCGCATATACGCGTTCAAACTGACTTTTAACTAGAGCAGGTATATCCGCTTTTTTGGTAACAAAAGCACAAGCTTGCATACCGTATTGCTTTCTAAGACGCACAGATTCAATTAACGCTTGTTCCGCATCTGGCGTTAAAATTCCGACGCCCTGCACAAAAATTAAAAAGCGTAGTACAAAAAAACCCGCTTATAAGCGGGTTTTTAAAGTAATTTTAAAAGAAGCTAATTTACTTCTTTTTCTTCGCTTTGGGGTTTGGCAGGTCAGTAATGCTTCCTTCGAAGATTTCAGACGCAAGACCAATTGACTCGTTAAGCGTTGGGTGAGCGTGGATAGTTAGCGCCACGTCTTCTGCATCAGCACCCATTTCTAGTGCCAAGCCAATTTCACCTAGCATTTCACCGGCGTTGGTACCGACCATAGCACCACCAATTACTCGACCTGTTTCTTTATCGAAGATCATCTTGGTCATACCGTTAGTAGCATCAGAAGCAATTGCACGGCCAGATGCAGCCCATGGGAAGGTCGCGGTTTCGTAGCTTAAGCCCTGCTCTTTTGCTTCTTTTTCAGTTACACCAACCCAAGCAACTTCTGGCTCAGTGTATGCTACTGAAGGAATACCACGTGGGTCAAAGTAGTGCTTCTGTCCAGCAATAACTTCTGCTGCAACGTGACCTTCGTGAACCGCTTTGTGCGCAAGCATTGGCTGACCTACAAGGTCACCAATTGCGAAGATGTGGTCAACGTTAGTACGCATTTGCTTATCAACATTGATAAAGCCACGCTCGTCTACGTTTACGCCAGCAGCGTCAGCACCCACTAGCTTACCGTTTGGCTTACGGCCAACAGCAACAAGTACTTTGTCGTAACGTACTTGCTCAGATGGAGCATTTTTGCCTTCAAACGTTACGTATAAACCATCATCTTTTGCTTCAACCGCAGTTACTTTGGTTTCAAGCATGATGTTGAATTTTTCTTTGTAGTCTTTCATGAATACTTTCATGATGTCTTTGTCAGCAGCTGGAATAAGCTGGTCTAAGAATTCGACTACATCGATTTTTGAGCCAAGTGCTTCGTACACAGTACCCATTTCTAGACCGATGATACCACCACCTAGTACTAGCATTTTCTCTGGAATGTCTTTCATTTCCAGCGCGCCAGTTGAGTCGATTACTCGATCATCTTCTGGGATGAACGGTAGGCTTACTGGCTCAGAACCCGCAGCAATAATCGCTTTTTCAAAAGTAATAGTAGTAACGTCGTCACCATTTTTTACTTCTAGGGTGTTTGCGCCTGTAAATTTACCGAAGCCTTGTACATGCTTGGTTTTACGCATTTTAGACATACCGCTAAGGCCATTTGTTAATTGCTTAACAACGCCGTCTTTGTATTCGCGGATTTTATCTAAATCGATGGTAGGCTCGCCAAACGATACACCGTGGCTAGCAAGGTGCTTCGCTTCTTTCATCACTTTAGCAACGTGAAGAAGGGCTTTTGAAGGGATACAGCCAACGTTTAGACAAACACCACCAAGCGTGTCGCGTGAGTCTACAATAACTGTTTCAATACCTAAGTCAGCCGCACGGAATGCTGCTGAATAACCGCCAGGGCCGCCGCCCAGTACCACCAATTGCGTTTTAATTTCGCTCATTGTGAACCTCAATCCTGTTCTTGTAGGGTCATGCTATTACTTTTGTGTAATAGCATAACCTAAATGCCACCAAATGGGCTTATAAAATCGTCGAAAATGTTACTGATATTGTAAACTTTTTCGACCTTTTATTTAAAGTATGATTCTGCGTAAGTCAGTTAGGTTTGCAGCAACCTCAGTAGAGAATCTTGCACCTACCGCACCATCGATTACTCGGTGGTCGTATGACAGGCTTAGCGGCACCATTAAGCGCGGCTCAAACTCTTTACCATTCCACTTAGGCTTCATCTCAGACTTAGACACTCCTAATATGGCGACTTCTGGTGCATTTACAATAGGCGTAAACGCCGTGCCACCAATACCACCTAGACTAGAGATGGTGAACGTTCCACCCTGCATGTCAGCCGCTTTAAGCTTGCCTTCACGGGCTTTCTTAGATGTTTCGATAAGCTCGCGAGAAAGCTGCTCAATACCTTTCTTATTCACATCGCGAATAACAGGTACAACAAGGCCTCCCGGTGTTTCAACCGCAATACCAATGTTGATAAACTTCTTAATGATTAAGCTCTCGCCATCATCAGAAAGTGATGAGTTGAATACTTCGTATTTCTCAAGGGCTTTCGCTACCGCTTTCATTACGAATACGAGTGGCGTGATCTTAAGACCAGACTTAATCTTCGCGTGGTAAGCGTTTTGCTCTTTACGGAAGTCTTCAACTTCTGTGATATCGGCTTCGTCGAACTGCGTAACGTGCGGGATAGTCGCCCAGTTACGGTGTAAGAACGGTCCAGAGATCTTTTGAATTCGAGAAAGCTTTTGTTCTTCGATCTCACCAAACTTGCTGTGATCAACAGGCTTAACCGGAACGATTTGAAGTACGTTGTCGCCCGCTGGCGCGCTGCCAGAAGCGGCGGCTGAGCGAGGCTTAGCAAGCTCAGCTTTCACATAGGCTTGAACGTCTTCTTTCAAGATACGGTTTTTAGGGCCAGAGCCGTTAACTTGAGTCAGGTCTACACCAAATTCACGAGCAATACGGCGAACCGAAGGAGAAGCGTGCGCTTTTCCTGTACTCTTAGCTTCTGGCGCTGGCGGCACAGGAGAACGACCTTGCGAGGCTTCCTGCTGTGACGCTTGCTTGGGTTCTTCTTTTTTAGCTGCTTCTTGTTTTGGCGCTTCTTGCTTAGGCGCATCAGCAGGCTTTTCTGCTGCACTTGAAGACGAACCACCGCTGGTCTCAAGCTTAACAACCAAGGTGCCTTGCTTAACCTTGTCGCCAGCTTTGATGAAGACTTCCTTGATAGTACCTGCATGTGTTGAAGGTACATCCATGGTCGCTTTATCAGTTTCTAGCGTGATAAGACCGTCTTCTTTTTCAACGGTATCGCCAGCTGATACAAGTACATCGATAACGTCAACTTCACCGTCTTCACCAATGTCAGGCACGGCTACTTCAATGGTTTCGCTACTTGCAGACGCCGCAGGAGCTGACTCTTGCTTTTCGCTTTCCTGCGCAGCCGGTGCAGATGCTTCAGAAGAAGCATCGCTAGAAGCTGACTCACTTGAAGACGAGCCTGAGCCCGCTATTTCAAGCTTAATAACAACTGTGCCTTCTTTCACTTTATCGCCAGTGCTGATGAATACTTCTTTCACCGTACCTGCGTGTGTTGAAGGAACGTCCATGGTTGCTTTATCGGTTTCTAGGGTAATAAGACCATCTTCTTTTTCGATGGTGTCGCCCGCTGAAACCAATACGTCGATAACGTCAACTTCGTCGTCAGAACCAATATCTGGTACTGCGACTTCAATCACTTCGCTGCCGCCAGACGCAGCAGGTGCTGCATCTGCCTTGCTTTCTTCTTTCGGTGATTCATCTTGCTTAGGCGCTTCTTCTTGTGAAGCGTCGTCTGAAGATGATTCTTCAGCGGTGCTCTCATCAGAACTGTCTCCGCCTGCAGCCTTCATTTCACCAATCACATCCCCTTCTTTGATTTTATCGCCTACTGATACAGACAGGCTTACAACCTCACCTTCAAACGGTGCTGGGATGTCCATTGACGCCTTGTCACTTTCAACAGTAACAACGCCTTCATCGGCTTCGATGTTGTCGCCTACGGCAACACATAGCTCGATAACTTCAACTTCGTCACCGCCTACGTCGGGTACGATAATCTTTTGAATATCTGACATATGTAAAATACCTTATCTGGCTTACGCGTAAAGTGGGTTAAGTTTTTCAGCGTTAATATCGAAACGCTTAATGGCTTCTGCTACCACTTTCTTCTCAACGTCGCCGCGCTGAGCCAATTCGTAAAGTGATGCAACCACAATGTATGACGCATTAACTTCAAAGTGAGTACGCAAGTTTTCACGGCTATCACTTCGACCGAAACCGTCTGTACCTAGACAGCGGTATTCAGTTTCAATGAACGCGCGTACTTGGTCTGAGTAGTTCTTCACATAGTCAGTGGCAGAAATCGCAGGGCCTGCGTCTTTCGTAATTACCTGACCAATGTAAGGTACTTTTTGCTCAGCTTCTGGATTTAGCATGTTGTAACGAGCTACGTCCTGACCTTCACGGGCTAGTTCGTTGAACGAGGTCACAGAGTAAACGTCAGAAGATACGTTGTAGTCTTCACACAGAATCTGTGCCGCTTTACGTACTTCGTTTAATATAGTACCTGAGCCCATTAGCTGTACGTTAAGCTTAGACTTGTCGTTTTCAACGCGCTCAAGCTTGTAAATACCTTTAATGATTTGCTCAGCAATATCATCACCTTCTGGCATTGCAGGGTGCTGATAGTTCTCGTTCATTAGTGTTAGGTAATAGAAGATATTTTCGTTGTTACCGTACATGCGACGCAGACCGTCTTGAACAATAACCGCCACTTCATAACCGTACGTTGGATCGTAAGTAATACAGTTAGGAATTAGGTTCGCCTGAACGTGTGAATGACCGTCTTGGTGCTGTAGACCTTCACCATTAAGCGTGGTTCTACCTGCTGTTGCACCTAGTAGGAAACCACGTGCTTGGCTATCACCCGCCGCCCATGCAAGGTCACCAACACGTTGGAAACCAAACATTGAGTAGTAGATGTAGAACGGAATAGTGGTTGCGTTACACGTTGAGTACGACGTACCTGACGCTACCCACGATGCCATTGCACCTAGCTCGTTGATACCTTCTTGTAATACCTGACCTTTCTTATCTTCACGATAGTAAGCAACTTGGTCGGCATCTTGAGGTACGTATTTCTGACCTTCGTTGGCGTAAATACCTACCTGACGGAACAAGCCTTCCATACCGAATGTACGGGCTTCATCAGGAATAATTGGTACAATACGCTTACCAATTTTCTTATCTTTCAACAATGCGTTAAGTACACGTACAAAGGTCATGGTTGATGACACTTGACGGTCGCCAGAACCTTTCAAGATAGCGTCGAATGCACTTAGCTCAGGAATTTCAAGCTGCTCTTCAGCCTGTTCACGGCGAGAAGGCAAGTAACCGCCAAGTGCTTCACGACGTGCACGAAGGTACTTCATTTCTTCGCTGTCTTCGTCGAACTTGAAGTATGGTAGTTCTTCAATTTTCTCATCAGCTACTGGAATATTGAAACGGTCGCGGAACGCTTTGATTGAATCAACGTCCATTTTCTTCACGTTGTGCGCTACGTTTTGCGCTTCACCTGAAGAACCTAGACCGAAACCTTTAACCGTTTTAGCAAGGATTACCGTTGGACGACCTTTCGTATCAATAGCTTTTTGGTAAGCCGCAAATACTTTAACTGGGTCGTGACCACCACGGTTCAAGCGCCAGATGTCATCATCAGACATATTTGCTACAAGCGCCGCTGTTTCAGGGTACTTGTTGAAGAAGTTCTCACGAGTATACTTACCGCCTTTGGCTTTACAGTTCTGGTATTCACCGTCTACTGTTTCACCCATAAGCTGAATCAGCTTGCCAGATTTATCACGTGCTAGTAGTTCATCCCAGTAACTACCCCAAATTACTTTCACTACTTCCCAGCCTGCGCCGCGGAACGTACCTTCAAGTTCTTGGATAATTTTGCCGTTACCACGTACCGGGCCGTCTAGGCGCTGCAGGTTACAGTTGATAACAAACGTTAGGTTGTCTAGGCCTTCACGAGAAGCAAGACCAATTGCACCCAAGCTCTCTGGCTCATCACACTCACCGTCGCCCATGTAGCAGTAAACACGCTGACCTGAACAGTCTTTGATACCACGGTTTGTTAGGTACTTAAGGAAGCGCGCTGTGTAAATAGCTTGAAGTGGGCCAAGACCCATAGATACGGTTGGGAACTGCCAGTAGTCTTTCATCAAGTGAGGGTGTGGGTAAGACGACAGACCATCGCCCGCACACTCTTGACGGAAGTTATTTAACTGCTCTTCAGTTAAGTTGCCTTCCATGAAAGAACGCGCATAGATACCAGGAGAAATATGGCCCTGAGCAAAAATAAAGTCACCGCCTTGATTTTCATTAGGCGCTTTAAAGAAGTGGTTAAAGCCTACATCGTAAAGCATAGCCGATGACGCGAAGCTACCAATGTGGCCACCAAGCTCTAGGTCTTTTTTCGATGCACGCAATACAATCATTAGTGCGTTCCAGCGAATAGCGGCACGAATGCGCGCTTCGATGGTCAAGTCGCCAGGCATTTTCGGCTCTTGCGCTGCAGGGATAGTATTGATGTAGGCAGTAGTAGCGTCATACGGTAAATGCGCTCCGCTGCGACGAGCTTTATCAATAAGTTTTTCGAGTAAATAGTGGGCGCGTTCTACGCCTTCCTCTTCTAAAACCGACTCAAGCGCATCAATCCACTCTTTAGTTTCTTGAGGATCTACATCTTGGTGCATCATATCAGACATGGTGCCATCCTATTTTTTGCTTATATAGAAAATCCTCCCTTAGCATTGCCTCTATCTTAAAGGCGCTAAAAGAAGGAAAACTAAATTACGTTGTACTCACAGTGACCCAATCTGGCTCACCTGCTTTTGCATTGGCACAGGAAAAACCTGACCGGCCTCTGCGAATGAATAGCTATCTAGCCCTTAGCACGAGGGTAAGACTAGGCAACTAAATTTCTAATCGTCGCAATGCGCGCTGTACGCGGGTATCGCGCTGATTAATGGTTAATAGCGTTTTTTCAATAAACGCCAAATGCGTATTACATGCCTGACGCGCAGCTTCAGGGTCGCGAGAAGCAATGGCTTCTACAATTTCACGACGCTGCTTAGCAATGTCTTCCACCGCTTCAGGGTGCGCTGCCAACATGTCAAAGTTTCGTTCGATATTGTCCACCAGCATGCTTTGCATGGTGCTCATTACGTGCAACAACACCATATTGTGTGATGCTCTTGCCATAATGATATAAAACTGTCCTAGCGCCTCAGCTTGGGCACGCTTGCTTTCGTGCGCTTTCGGCGTTGGGACGTCGTTCAATGCTTGCTTCAATGCTTCATAGTCTTCAGGTTGACCACGAAGTGCCGCGTAATAGGCCGCCATGCCTTCGAGGGCGTGACGAAATTCAAGCAAATCGAATTGAGTTTCAGGGCGCTGACTTACAAGGTCCATAAGCGGGTCTTTCATGGCTGAATTCAAATTGCGGTTAACAAATGTACCCCCGCCCTGCTTACGCTCTACCAACCCACGTGCCTGTAAATTACCAATAGCTTCCCTTAAGGATGGACGCGACACATCAAACTGAAGCGCTAGTTCTCTTTCTGGCGGTAACTTTTGCCCAGCCAATAATGTACCGTCGAGTATCATTGACTCGAGTTGCTCGGTAATTACATCAGAGAGTTTTTTTCGCTGCTGACGCATGCGCTAAACGTATCCTTTTATTTAAACCATGCTCTTGTAACGATAATGGAGCTATAAGAGCCGTGAATGTGAAAAATAATCATGAAAAATTTAAACACAAACACAATTGGTAATACCATTTTACCTATCTAGTTTAAGGCAGATCGATTTCGAGGTAAATACTCCCAAGCATAGCAAAGCCTACATGATTTGCTGGGTGTTAAGCTTTATTATTGAATTTGTTAAGAAAAGTATTTTTTGATGAACTGGTCTGATGAGAGATGTGCGGGAGAAATATCTAAGCAAAGCGTCTGATCTACATACAATTAATAAATAGACCAAACGCCTTTCTAAGCCAAGCAGACTAGTAAATGTTAAAAATAATGATTATGCCAGACTGCCTACAAGGGTTAGCGCTGCCGTTATTACAAGTAGAAAAATAACATTACGTTTTGCTAACTTTACAAGCACCTTTGGTTCAACTGCTGCATTATTAGACTGTAACTGCTGTTCCTCTGGTGTTAACACCTCTGCCTTCGAGGATATTTGCGTAAGCACATCGTACGCAGGTACATCGAACTGAAGCCCATGTTTCAGCCATTCGGGTAACGCTCTTGAGAAGTGTCCCATCATCAGCATGCCGAAGGCAGTAACGCGAACTGGAATGTAGTCGAGGGCAAACATAAGCCTACCCGCTGCTGCTTTTAAAGGGTGATTAGCATCGCATAAAGCCTCAGTGGTACTCCTACTTAGACAGTAAAACACTGCGCCCGGGGCGCCAAATGCGATAAACCACAGCATCACCGCGGCGTAGTGCTGGTAGTTAAGCCAAGTAAGATGCTGGCCAAAGCTTTTACCTTCAGTACCCGCACTGCCGTCACTCTCAGTTTGACTTGCACAGTGACCTAACTGATCGGTATACATGCTGCAGGCCTGAAGGTCGCCTCGGTCTGCAGCATTCAGGAAATTTTTATAAATGCTTCTTAATACCGGACAGCCAATACATATGAACAGCACTAAACTCTGCTCTACAAAAGTAAGAAATGCGCCGAGCAGCCAGTATTCAACCGCACCTAGCACGAGAGCAGGAAGTAAAAGATAGAAATAAAGCGCAGTAGACGATGCTTTCTTTCCCTTACCTTCTCTCTCCTCATCCGTTTCTTGGAATTTAATTAAACCTTTATCTTGAAGAAAAGCTCGATATTGCGCAGCATACCTTTCAATATGCCAGTTAGGTGTTTTCGTTATCAGTCGCTCAAGACTGAGAACTAATAAGAGGCTCATTAGCATCATAGGTATTGCGTTCCCTTTTTTCCTAGCGACCTGGATTAATCGGTCTTCTTCAACCCAGTAACGCGCATTCTGTATCTTGCCCAATCAAAAGCAACACCAGGGTCGGTTTTTCGCCCCGGCGCGATATCATTATGGCCTACGATACGCCCTAAAGTGATCCGAGGATAGTACCGAGTAATAAAATCAGTGAGTTCACCAAGGGCCTGATACTGTGCATCGGTAAAAGGCAGCGTATCAGTGCCTTCCAATTCAATGCCTATTGCGTAATCGTTACAGCGACTGCGGCCTTGAAACGTAGAAATACCTGCGTGCCACGCCCTTTGTTCGAAAGGCACAAACTGCTCTACTTCACCGGTTCGATAGATCACGCAATGTGCTGAGACCCGCAAACCAGCTATTTCTTTGAAGAAAGGGTGATCATCTGGATTGAGTGTGCCAGTAAACAATTGTCGTATACCCGACGTACCAAATTGTGAGGGCGGCAACGAAATATTGTGAATCACCAATAGACTGACATCGGTATCGTCAGGACGAGCATCATAATGTGGACTTTGGGTAAACTTCGCTTTGTTATAAAGCACCATAGTATTTGCTTCGGTAATTGATTTTCTATTTTATAGCCTACATTGTATAGGTTTATAAGTGTATAGGGCCGCAAGCGCAATGTGGCGTTGCTAGCTCAATATTTTATGGCACAGCTTTAATCGGCAGCTTTTATAAGATCGTAATTGGAAAACAGTGTACCGCTGTTATGCATAAGGCAATTATCAATAAGGTAAAAACATGAATGAACAACAAGACCCGACAACATCAGCGGGCAAATGGATGGTTGCCCTTGCATGGATTTGCGGATTCGGTTTACTTGTTTTTGTCTTCTCTGACTTACTTGAAAAACAAATAAATCCGAACAGCGAGCCCACGTCAGAACGCATTGGCACGCAAACTGAGGTACGCCTTAAACAAAATCGCCAGGGCCATTATGTAACAACTGGCTATATCAATGGTGAGGAAGTGGTATTTCTTGTTGATACAGGGGCGACAGATGTAGCGGTTCCCGCACACTTAGCCAACAGGCTTCAACTAAAAGCCGGGCGAGAAGGTTTAGCCAGCACCGCCAATGGCGTAGTGAGGGTTGCCGAGTCAACGATTGATACCTTGCGCATTGGCGAAATAGTAGTGCGTAATGTAGACGCAAACTTGAACCCCGGTATGCAAGACGACCATATACTGCTTGGAATGAGTGTTCTTCGCCAATTAGAGTTTACTCAGCGCGGAGAATGGTTAATATTGCGTACCCTCTAAATACATAGATAGCATAGATTAAAGCGATGAAAATGACATCACCAGATATGCAAGCGATCCGAGAGCAAGTATCAAATGCGCTTGTAGAAGATCTAGGCGGCGAATTAAATGCTGCAAACGACATTACCGCAAACCTGATAGATAAAAGCGTTAACGCACAGGCCACTATTATTACTCGCGAGCCCTGTATAGTTTGCGGAACAGCTTGGGCCAATCAAGCATTTGCGCTTATTGACGAGTCAGTGTCGCTAACCTGGCATGTAAAAGATGGCGACAAGGTTGAGGCTGACACGGTATTAGTGAGTTTGGAAGGCTCTGCTCGCGCTATATTGACTGCAGAGCGTACGGCACTTAATTTTCTGCAGACTCTTTCTTCAACAGCTACAGTGACTGCTTTCTATGCCAAATTTCTTGCCGGCTCTAACACTAAAATTCTAGACACCCGCAAAACTTTACCTGGACTGCGCTATGCACAGAAATACGCAGTACGTTGTGGCGGCGGGCAGAATCACCGAGTAGGTTTGTTCGATGCGTTTCTTATCAAAGAAAACCACATTTTTTCTTGTGGAGATATCGAAAAAGCCGTGAGTCGCGCAAAAGCCATGATGCCTGGCAAGCCTGTTGAAGTAGAGGTTGAGAGTCTAGCTGAATTTCAACAAGCCCTTTCAGCGGGTGCCGATATTGTCATGCTTGACAATTTCACTAACGAACAGATCCAAGAGGCAGTAGCGCTAAATAGAGGTCAATGTAAACTGGAAGTATCAGGAAACATTACCGATGAACGACTGGCATCACTTGCTCAACTAGGCGTAGATTACATTTCATCTGGCGCCTTAACTAAGCATGTTCAGGCAATTGATTTGTCGCTGCGAATTACTCTGTCGTAATAAAGTAATTATTAGAGTCATTATAGACAGCTAATTCGGAGTCAACACCTTAGTTAACCGCGAAGCAAAAAGCGTGAGCTGTGGTATCACTAGAGATACTAGAGCTCACGAATATCCCCAGTTATTTCTCGTCATGTTTTTCTGTGTATAGATAGCTATACGTAGATAAGTCATTAACTTTTATACGAAAGTACAAGTGTCCACGCCTGCCATGGCGCAGCAAACCATGGCATACTGCAAAAGCTAGACATACGTATATTTGCCTATACTTGTCAGTGACAAATAAAATTCTATACTGAGTATCAAGTACCAGGGGCGTTAAAAAGGACGACTCGGGTATAAACGTCAATTTGAATTAGATTTTAAACTTTACGTGTTATACACGTCCCGGAGAAAAGCCATGATGAACATGAATAACAAAAACCAAAAAGGTTTCACCCTTATCGAACTAATGATTGTTGTAGCAATCATCGGTATTCTTGCAGCAATCGCATTGCCAGCTTATCAGAACTACACGCAGAAAGCGAAGTTTACTGAAGTAACTAACGCTACTGCTGCAGCGAAGACTGCGGTTGAGATTTGTGCACAGACACTTGGAACTGTGACGGGTTGTACTAGCGAGACAAATGGTGTGCCCAAGGACGTAACTGTTGGCGCAGACATCGTTGGTGTTACCACGTTGAACGGTAAAATTACTGCGACGGCGTCTACAAACTCTAAGATTACTGATGACTCTGGCAATGCGGCGACATTTGTACTTGACCCTACGTTTTCGAACGGCCGTGTGACTTGGGACTCAACATGTACTCCAGGTTCACTTTGTTAATCTGCTTTTTCGAAAAAAAGCCCAGTTAATTCTGGGCTTTTTTCTTTAAATTAGAACAATATTCGAGAAAAAATATGGCGAAGGCAGCTATAGTATTCACTTGGCAAGGTAAAGATCGTCACGGTCAAGCTAGAAAAGGCGAAATTTCAGCCACTTCGCTATCAGAAGCAAAAAATCTTTTACGTCGCCAAGGCATTTCTGCGAATAAAGTTAAAAAACTCGCTAAGCCGCTATTTGGTGGCGCAAAAAAAATCACTCCCGCTGATATTTCCGTTATATCTCGTCAAATTGCCACAATGTTAGCCGCTGGTGTTACCCTTATTCAATCTTTAGAAATGATTGCGCAAGGCCATGCGAACCCATCAATGCGCAAATTACTTGGCGAAATTACTGAAGAAGTAAAATCGGGTAATCCACTTTCTTCGGCGCTACGAAAACATCCCCTGTATTTTGACGATTTATACTGTGATTTGGTTTACACGGGCGAGCAGTCAGGTGCCCTTGAAACCATTTACGACCGTATAGCCACCTATAAAGAAAAAGCTGAAGCACTAAAATCAAAGATCAAAAAAGCGATGTTCTACCCTATCGCCGTTTTGGTTGTTGCTTTTATTGTTACGACTATCCTTCTTATTTTCGTTGTACCTCAGTTTGAAGAAATATTCAGCAGCTTTGGCGCTGAACTCCCTGCCTTTACTGTATTTGTGTTGGGAATTTCCCGGTTTGTGCAAGACTACGGCATTTTTATCGCCATGGGTGTTGCTGCCTCCGGTTTTATGTTTGTGAGAGCACACAGACGTAGCCAAAAGCTGCGCGATAGCGTAGACCGTAATATTTTAAAAATTCCTGTTATTGGTGAAATACTTAAAAAAGCCAGTATTGCTCGCTTTACCCGTACCCTTGCAACTACCTTTGCAGCAGGTGTTCCTCTTATCGGGGCGCTAGAATCTGCTGCGGGTGCCTCTGGTAACGCGGTTTATCGCGATGCTATTTTATACATACGTAAAGAAGTGGCTGGCGGTATGCCTATGCATGTCGCCATGCGTGCGACTCAAGTATTCCCTGACATGGTTACGCAAATGATTGCCATTGGTGAAGAGTCAGGCGCAGTTGACGAAATGCTGAGTAAAATAGCAACTATTTACGAAGCAGAAGTTGATGACATGGTAGACGGTTTAACCAGTTTACTTGAACCTATGATCATGGCCGTACTAGGCGTAGTTATCGGCGGCTTAATTGTGGCCATGTACTTGCCTATATTCGAAATGGGTAACGTGGTATAACTTGCACATATTGCTAGCTTTGTGATTATTAGTTTTACGATTGTTAGCTCTATATATGTGAACGATTTGGGCGACGCTTTTTAGTGGCGCCTAAAACAAGGTTTAAAACCCAACTTTTTCCAACCACTATTAAAACTAAAAAGAACTGCACTTCATGGATGCCATAATTACGCTTAGTCAGCTCTATCCTGCTGTATTTTATTCTCTTGTTTTTTTCGTAAGCTTAATGGTGGGCAGTTTCCTAAACGTGGTGATTTATCGCCTGCCTATTATGATTGAGCGCAGCTGGCAGCAAGAGTATGAAAGCTATTTTAGTGATGGCGCAAGTGGCGGTGAAAATGACGGCGTCACTATCTCTGCCGATGACAAGCCGCCCGTATCCACAGATATCTTCAATCTGGTAAAGCCTGACAGTACCTGCCCAAGCTGCGGCCACAAAATTCGCGCTTGGGAAAATATTCCTGTTGTCAGCTATCTATTTCTCAAAGGCAAATGTGCCAAATGCAAAGTAGGTATTTCAATACGCTATCCGCTTGTTGAGCTTTTCACAGCTATAGCCTGTACCTTCGCTGCTTATCAGTTTGGTGTAACGTCACAGGCGCTGTGGGTGGTCATATTCACTTATATACTTGTGGCGCTGCTGTTTATTGACTTAGATAAAATGCTGCTACCCGACCAGTTAACATTGCCCCTGCTTTGGCTAGGTTTACTGCTAAGTACACAAAACATATTCGTAGGCACTACCGATGCTATTATCGGTGCAGCAGCCGGCTATTTAAGCTTATGGTCTGTTTACTGGCTATTTAAGTTAGCTACAGGCAAGGAAGGTATGGGCTATGGCGATTTTAAACTGCTCGCTGCACTAGGGGCATTTACTGGCTGGCAAGGGCTACCTGTTATTATCTTGCTGTCTTCATTTGTGGGTGCCATTGCAGGCATACTTATTATGCTTATCCAAAATAAGGGCAAGTCGTTAGCGATTCCTTTTGGGCCCTATTTAGCTGTAGCAGGCTGGCTAACACTACTTTACAAAGAAGAAATCATTACTGCCTATCTCAATGCAGTGCTGTAATTAAAAGGCTTATTGGTTATGGATAAACAACACGTTTTCGTAGTGGGCCTTACCGGCGGTATAGGCAGCGGTAAATCGGCTGCAACGACCATTTTTGAAAACCTTGGTATTGATATTGTCGATGCCGATGAAGTCGCACGTGACGTAGTTGAAGTGGGCTCAGAAGGCTTACGACAAATCGCCGAGCACTTTGGCGAAACGATTCTGCTAGAAGATGGAAGCCTTAATCGCGCAGCCCTTCGCGAAAAGGTCTTTGCTGCCGAAGAAGAAAAACATTGGTTAAATGGTTTGCTGCACCCCCTTATTCGCTCTCGTATGCAGCAGCTAATCAGCGAATCTACATCACCCTATTGCATTTTATCTGTGCCCTTACTTGTTGAAAATAAACTGACCGAAATGTGCAACCACGTCGTGGTGGTAGATTGTCCAGAGACATTGCAACTTGAACGAGCACTAAAACGGGACGGTAGCACAGAGCAAACCATAAAAAGTATTATGGCTTCACAAGCTTCACGTAAAGAACGTATTGATGCGGCAAACGACGTACTGAATAACAGCACGAGCTTGGAAGCGCTTGCCAGTCAAATATCAGCTTTACACCACAAACTACTGAGCCTTGCCTCAATGTCAACGTAAGTGGTTTGCACAATAGCAAACCGCTTCTACCTCTACTTTTCAAATCTACCGTTCCTGCCTGGCTTTTCTGTTTTCCTCTTCTACCTAACTCCTCTGCTTCGCTCTTCTGTTTCGCTTTGAGGCCTTACCATTCTTTCCTGTAACGGGCCTTCCCGGTTAATAGAGTTACTTTTTGAAACTTTTTTGACCTATTAACGTCAAACTAAAGATTCGACTAGCAAGTATGCTTGGCTTAATCGCTTTGATGCTTTAGGCTTGCTGTTATTCGTCGCACTACAAGGTCGTAGTGCATTTTCTCTAAGTCTATGTGTTTTAAGGGGTTCCATGGGTAGCGCTGTATTCGAGTTTCCACTAAAGGAAAAAGTACGTAACTATTTACGTGTTGAGCAGCTGCTTGGGCAACTTAAAATAACCGCCAAATCGGAACACACGCACCTTCAGCTGGTGTTCTTTGAACAACTTTTTGAACTACTCGACCTAATAGAAAGGCTCGATCTTCGTTCAGATTTAACCAAAGACCTTGAAGCTCACGAAAAGAATCTCGTGTACTGGTCAAAACACCCTAAAATAGACAGCACCGCCTTAGAGCAAGCGCTAAAAACCGTGCTTACATTAAAGCAAAAGCTGAAAACAGACCGCCGTTTTGGTAGCGCGCTTAAAGATGACAAACTGCTTAGCGCTATAAGACAAAGGTTTGCCATACCCGGGGGCGCATGTAGCTTTGACCTTCCTAATCTGCACTTTTGGTTACAGCAGCCGCTTGAACAGCGTCAAAACGAAATTGCACAATGGTTAGAGACTTTAGGGCTTCTTGACGATGCAATTGCGGTTAGCCTGTCGTTTATCCGCGAGCGAGGTCAGTTTGTAAATGTGGTGGCCGAGAACGGCTTTTACCAAGGCGCTGCAGAAGATAAAAACGAACTGATACGCGTAAAGTGCAGTGTAGATGATGGCTACTACCCAACCTTAAGTGGCAACAAATACCGTTACGCACTGCGCTTTATGTTATTTTCCCCCCAAGAAGGCCAAAATAGCGCAGTGGAAAACGATATTCAGTTTCGGTTAGCGGCCTGCTAAACTTTGGTTCTCTTTATTACTTAGCGTCTTAGGCTCGGTTAACTTTTCAACCTGTGCCGTTAAGACGTATTTCACTGGAGTCGATTATGGAAGTGAAATGTCCTATCTGCGCCAAACAGGTTGTTTGGGCCCCAACAAGCGAATACCGCCCTTTTTGTAGCAAAAAATGTCAACTTATCGATTTAGGTGAATGGGCCGCAGAAGACAGAAAAATTGCCGGCAAGCCTGCTGAGGATGCCACGCCTAAAGATATCGATGTGGAAGAAATCGAGGCGATGTTAGCGCAGCAGTCTGATGACTTTTTTAAACACTAAGTTTGTAGCCGCATTTTCACAATAGTAAAAAGGAATAGTAATGTTTAACTCTATCGCGCTTGTTGGTGGTACTCATGGCAATGAAACCAGTGGTATTCAGCTGATTCGAAATTGGCAACAGTTCGGGCTACCTTCGCGATTTAATGAGCTCAATGTTTCCTTAAGTATCGCCAATGAAGCTGCACTTGCTGCGAATGTACGCTTTGTAGAAGAAGACTTAAACAGGCAGTTTACTTTTGATCGTTTAGCAAGTAATAACCTGGCCAAAGAGGCAGTACTTGCCAAAACGTTGAATGAAAAATTGGGCCCAAAAGGCAACTCGAATACCGATTTTGTTATTGATATTCACAATACCACCAGCGAGATGGGTGCCACGCTAATTATTCTAGAAGCGGATGAATTTCATGTTCAGTTAGCACGGTTTGTTAAGCAGAAAATGCCTGAAGCGAATATTCTGGTGGAAGACGAGAAGCCTTATCTTGAGCACGGCTATCTGTGCACTACGGGTAAGAAAGGCGTAATGATTGAAGTGGGTGGTCAGCCTCAGGGCGTATTAAGAGAAGATGTGTACCTTTTAACACAAACCATGGCCGAAGCCATTCTAGATTTCTGTGTAGCCTATAATAAAAAAGAAATAGAAACAGACGCACTTCCTGCGTGTGAAGCCTTTCGCCTAGGTGAAAACATCGGTTTTCCTTTAGATGGACATGGCGCGCGTACCGCGATGATCCACCACTCATTACAAGACAATGATTTTAAGCCTTTGTTACCAGGCTCTCCCATGTTTAGAACCTTTGACGGAAAAGATATTCCGTGGGATGGGGAAAAGGAAACCTACCCGCATTTTATAAATGAAGCGGCGTACTTTAAGCTGGACGTTGCGTTTGCTACCGCTGAGCGCATTACCCTTTAAGCAGAATAGGTTAGCTTCTTCACTTCAATCGTTGCGTAGCGCGCAAACAGAGCTGAAGCAGATTATCGTTTACATAGACAAATGCCAGTATTTAAGTTAGCTGGCATTTTTCTCTTTCAAGGCTTGTAGAACTGCATATCCGCCATACTGTGGTTCCTCACCTTCTTTAAAACAACAAGCAAAATCTACCTGTATTGCCTGCGCCCCTAAAAAAGTTCTATCTTAGGCTCGCGGGCTTCTTCAAATTCGTTTTTCTCCTCGCCTGGGGACTCATTAATATCAAAGTGAATTTTACGCTGATCTTCCATTACATACTTTTCAAACATTTCTTTGGTGCTTAAGTTAAACGACTCATCAAAATGCTCGCGGTTGTTGATGTAAGAAGAAAACTGGCCAAACAGACTAACAATGGCGTCTTGCTCTAGCTTCACGTGCTCGGTGCGCTGGCGAATAATATCTTGGAATTGAATTTTTGCGATTGCCCCGCTTACTTTAAATGCAACCTCTGTTGCACTTTGTGAAAAGCACGTCAGCATCTTGGGGTTAAGCTCTTCTAGTACACGATAGTGTGCCGTTATATTTTCCAGCGACTCAGAAAACCCTGTGAGTAATTCGCACGTGTCATTTGCTCGTGTTGAGTTCAGCATTTTTTCGCCCTGCAGATGCGCTGCATCGAGGGCAGATTTAATACCCGTTTCAATTTTTTCTGCAGCATCTGAGGACTGAGACGATAGAATGCGCACTTGTTCAGCTACCACGGCAAACCCGCGCCCATATTCGCCAGCACGCGCCGCTTCAATTGCAGCATTAAGGGCTAATAAATTGGTTTGCGAAGCAATATTTTTAACTAATTCGGTGAGTTCCTTAAGGTTTTCAACCTCACGCATTACTCCTTGAATGGCTTCAGTATCTGCAATCTGCTGCGCGCGCTGTGTATTAATCATTTCTTTTATATTAGATAGGCGATGCGCCGCAATCTCAAACTCGTCTGCACTTTTCTCCTTACAATTAAGAGCATTCTTCTGACCCAACTCAACGCTATCTATACTATCTTGAATACTGCTTTCAATTTCATACAGCGCTTTCATTAACTCCATTGAAGCGTCTTCAGTTATTGCACTTATGCCGTCCATCTGGCCTTTCAATATGGCCACGTAATCATTAACCTGAGTATGTGTTTCGCTTAATTGTGATGAGGTTTCCTGCAGATAACTCTCTTGGCTTTTTAGCTTATTCGTAAACACCTGGTTTTGTCTGCGTACATACCATGGCATAAAACTGGCCATTCCTAAGATAGTCATTAAGACGCCAGCTTGAACGCCCATTAACTCAAGAGGAATGCTCAAAGACCCAACAATTCCAACTAATGCCACGGTTAATAGCCCGCCCCAAAGTAAAAGCGAATCCTGAATGCTACTTGTCTTTTCCTTAAGCACTTTTATTTTCTCAGCGAGCACTGTTTCATAATACTGCTTTGCTTTTTCAAGTACTTTCATGTCTCTACCTTATGCAGCTGGTACCAACTGCTTTACTACACCTAACAATTGCTCTGGCTCGACGGGTTTGACAAGCCAGCCTGTAGCACCAGCAGCTTTCGCTTCTTCTCGACGACTTTGCTGCGACTCCGTGGTTAACATCAACATGGGGGTAAATCTAAATTTAGATTGCTGCTTTAGTGTTTTTATCAGCTCGATACCGTTCATACCCGGCATGTTTAGATCTGTTATTATCAATTTGGGGGATATGGACTCAAGTGCCGCCATCGCTGCCTCCGCACTTTCTGATTTTGTCACTGTATACCCTGCCCGTTTAAGCAGCATTTCCATACTCATCAGCATTGTTGCTGAATCATCTACTAAGTGTATTGCGCTCATTGCATTACCTCTTGTTTCTAGCCGATTAGTTGTTTACATAATTCAGTATAGTCGTGCGCGCCACGACTGTTAGGCGCATAAGCAAAAACCGGTTTGTTTTGTGCAAATGCCTCGGCTAATTTGATGCTCTTTCTTATAGGTACTAGCACTTTGCTACGCCCGTAGCGCTCGTACCATTCACTCAGTTGCTGGCGATGAAGTTTTAGGTTTTGCTCGACCATAACGGGTAAAATAGTCAGCGTAGTGGCTCTAAATTTTTGTTGCGCCATGGCGTTTCTGCAGGCTGTTAATAATTTTTGCACGCCATCAGTGGCAAGTGGCAAAGGAGTAGCTGGTATCACAATATCAGTCGCGGCTGATAGCGCGGCCATCAATTGCGAGCTTAATGTTGGCGGTGTATCGATAAGTACAACGTCAAAATGCCTTGTAACGCAATCTGAATCACACCAGTTTCGTAGGGTATCTAGCGTTACGTTATCGTTGGTATTCGCTTTGTTCGTATCCACATCCGTGGCGTATATGTTTTCTGAACACTTCAAAATTGACGTAAAAAAATGGCTAATCGGTAACTCGGTCACCTCGTTTTGAGACGCGCACCCTAGCGCTTTTAAACCGTGCATTACGTGACCTTGATTATCGAGATCTATCACCATTACTCGCTTGCCCGCCTGTGCAAACCCATAGGCAAGGTTTACGACCGTCGTCGTTTTTGCAGTACCGCCCTTGCGATTAGCCACCGTGATCACTTTCATTCGCACCACACGTTGCTCTTGTTGTTCATCATTTGAGTTAACCAAAATAGCTTCTCGGACTCAGGCCATACACTTACCTTCGGCTTTTTACCAAGTAGCACTTGAAACACCGCAGTATGTGCGCTCGCCAAAGCCTTTAGGTTAACTTGCCGAGAGTTTTCTTCGTTTAACCAAGTAAACAGGCTTTCCGCTTCTTCAATTTCGCAGTGTCCGGTCATCACCGCCACTTTCTTCTTAAACGCTATAGGCATTTGGCTAACACCTCTTGTACATTGATGATTAATAACACTCGCCCATCGCCAAGCAATGCGGTTCCTGAAAAGTGTGCATATCCTGCAAGAACACCTTCGAGTGGCTTTTGAATGACATCGATACCTTCATGAAATTTGTCAATGACGAGTCCAAACTCTCCTTGGGGTGTAGAAACCACAAGGATTGACTGCTCCTCTTTATCTTGGGCCTCATCAAAACCCAGCGCCTCACGCAAATTACACACAGGAATAAGCTTTTCTCGAATCACCAAAACATGTTCGTTGCGAATACGCTGAATGTCAGAGGTAGGCACTTTCACAGTTTCCACCACCGCATCCATTCCTACACCAAACATTTGGTCGTTTACTTCAAACATCATTACGCGATTCACCGACATAGTTTGAGGTAATAACAACTTAAAGGTCGTACCCACACCTACTTCGCTCTTCATCTCGATGCTACCGCCGGCTTGGCTTACCATAGTTTTAACCGCATCCATGCCAACACCACGTCCAGATAAGTCTGATACTTGTTCCGAGGTGGAAAACCCTGCGGCGAAAACAAGCTGTAGTGCTTCGTTATCGTCTAAGCTTTCAAGTTGCGCCTCGCTAATTACCCCTTTTTGAAAAGCCAGCAATTTAATTTTGTGCGGATCTATACCTTTTCCGTCATCGCGAATTTCAATAATGACGCTGTCATCAAGAGGGGTAGCTATTAGGTCTATACGACCTGTCTCTGACTTACCCGCCTCAAGACGCTCTGAGGGCGATTCAATACCGTGGTCGATACTGTTTCTCAATAAATGGATAAGCGGCTCTGACAGAGATTCGATTAAGTTTTTATCGAACTCTGTGTCTTCGCCCTGCATACAAAGCTCTATTTTTTTATCAAGCTTTCTAGCTAAGTCTCTCACTAAACGAGGGTAGCGCTGGAATACATGAGAAACGGGTACCATACGTATTTGCAATACCGCGCTTTGAAGTGACTCAGTGAGGCGATTAACAATAGAAAAATGAGCTTTGATCTGCTTGCTGAGCTTTCTACTTCCCCCTTCCTCTTCAGCTTGCTTTGCCAGATAAGGTAATGAGTTTTTTGCCACCGTTAGCTCGCCAACAATGTCCATTAGATAATCAATCTTTGTTTGATCGACTTTTAGCATTTTTACTGCTTGGCGCTCGGCTTTAGCCGGTTGCGGGCTGTCACCTTGACCGTTTACTGCGTTACTTTCTGGGGAATCAGCCGCGCTTTCTGATGTATTTGCCGCCTGCGTAGCCTCTGCTGACGCTTCTTCTGCACTTTGTTGCTTCTGTGTTTCATCAGCTTGCTCATTGATTGTTTCGTCATCTAACGCATTGCAAATAGCAACGGCCAAAGTATCTTCATCGCTAAACGTTTCACCTAGCATGTTCCCTACGAGCCCGGATATAGAGGGAAACATAAACTCTGACTTGTAGTTCTCTGAATTTAAAAGCGTGAGCTGTTGTGTAAGGATTGCTTTTTCATGGGGAGCTAGAATTTTTTCGGGGCGTGCTGAAATATCTGATGGCTTGGCGTTAAATTCAAAAGAAGCGTCTTCATCTGCGTTGCCCAAGATGCTGGCACTTGACGTATCTGCTGTACTGGCAACCGCGTCATTGCTCTGGCTTTGGCTTATGCTTTCGTTGGCGCTTTCTGCTGTTTCCGCGTTACTGCCTGACTCTGCCTCACGAAGAAAATCCAGCTCACTTGCGGTTGATAAAAATTGCAATGTCGCGCGCTTGGCATCATCACAGTCAGCGTCACTAAACCCCTGAGAGGCAAGCAACAGCCCTGCACTTGCATTAACTTGTTCAAGATTATTATCTGCTAACGCACCGGTTAATGTTTCATCAGGAATTTTGGCAATATTTTCTGCGATTTTGCTAGCGCAACTGGCGCACAACGCCTGAGTTGAGAAAAAAGTAACCTGATATTGCCCTTCGTAGTAGGCCATGTGCTGTTTAATCGCATTTTCTTCTGCACAACCTAGCGCGTTAATACTGGTCGCGCAGTTATAAATGTCTGCATCATGGTCTAGTTCAGGCATGGCAATATTGAAAGCCTTAAGGCCAGGCAAAGCTAGCGCAACATTAATAGGGTCTTCGCCGCGAAAGAAACAGCCTTCATCAGGTGTGTATTGAATAAGATAGCAATGCGGCCCGTCAGTCTGACACAACAGCTTAAGGTCTGCGTTTTCGCTAAAGTCAGCCAAAAGCTCTCTTTGAGTGTCAGTGAGACTTTGATTAACTGATGACGATTCGTTACTTAATACCGCTTTATGTTCGTAACTAGTGCTTTCTGATGCATCGGGATCGATAAAACGCCTTAGCTGTGCACCTAGGCTAACCGATATAGGTTGCCATTGCTCAAGGTCTTGGGAACCCACCTCTAGTTCGTCGAACCATATGGAAATTTGATCTAAAGCCTCAAGCAATAAATCGCCAATATCCTCACTAAAAGCCACCTCGTTAGCTCTTACACTATCGAGTAAATCTTCTGCAGCATGCGCCAAGCGAGTTAAAGGTTTTATATCAAATAAGTCAGATGACCCCTTGATGGTGTGCAGATCGCGAAAGATTTTATCTACGCGTTCTGACGCAGGCCCCGAAGATTGAATTTCTAGTAATTCTTGGCTCGCCGACTCTAGGTTTTCTCGCGACTCTCCGATGAATACATCAAGTAACTCACTCATTGGCGCCCCCTCCAATCACCGCACTGACAACCGATGTCAGCATGTCTGCATCAACAGGCTTGGTCATATAGTAATTTGCGCCGCATTGGTACGCGCGCTCGGCATCTTGATTTGCTGATTCAGTGCTGATCATAATAATGGGTACCGCGCGAAGCGCCTCGTTACGGCGGATTTCTTTGCACAGTCGATATCCGTCCATCTTGGGCATATTCACGTCAACCAAAAACAAATCGACTTGTGTTCCAATGGCTTTTTCAAGTGCTTCTACACCGTTTTCAGCTTCTTCGATAATTCGGTCGCGGGAAGACACCAGCATTTTATGAAACATTCTTACCGTAGAGGCATCATCAACAATCATTACTGTTTTCATGTTATGCCCCTCCTGCAAGCGGCTTTTGATAGGCAATGACATCGCCAAACTTGCGTACTTTAAACATGGATGAAATGCGACTCATCGACTCACTGTGACCTAAAAAGATATAACCACCAGGTTTCATCGCGTCATAAAGTACATGCGCCGCCTTTTTGCGAGATTCGTCGTCGAAATAAATAAGCAGGTTGCGACAAAAAATAAGGTCAAAGTGACGGAACTGTTTCATATTGCTACCAGACAATATATTGGCGAGAGTAAATGACACTGAATCCCGAATATCTTCGCTTAGCTGATATTGCCCGTTTGTTTCTTTGAAGTATTTTTTTACCAGCGGAAGCGGAATGTTTTGCACCGAGCGCTTCGAATACAGCCCTTTTTTCGCTGATGCCAAAACGTTACTGTCGATATCGGAAGAAATCAGTTCCACATCTCTGTGAACTAAACCTTTCCAGTACTCAATAAGGTAGATCGCTATTGAATACGGCTCTTCACCCGTGCTTGACGGTACTGACCAAATTCTTAAATCTTCTCCAGGCGGGCGATAGCTGTCTAGCTCATCCATAATTTCTCTTGTCATGGCTTCGAACTGATATTCCTCTCGGAAGAAGTAGGTTTCATTTACCGTCATCGAATTTACGAGGTTTTGAAACTCTTCGCCGGATGCCTGGAACCTCATATATGTGAAGTAGCTTTTAAAATTCGGATGCCCCGTGGCTTTCATGCGTTCGTGGAGACGTTTATCTACAAAATATCGCTTCGAATCTTCGAAGTGGATCCCCGTTTTGCGATAAAACATAGAGCGAAACCGTTCGAAATCGGCAGCATCTATTTTTTCTAATGCTGCGTTATTCATCGGCACCCCTTACCTGACTTCTTATCAAAGAAATGACAAATTGAATGTAGCTGTGATTTGGAAAGCGATTTTCTACGGTCTGCAAAATGTCGAGGGTTGATGCATCGGCAATCTCAGCAAGTTTATCCAGCGCTGTACCCACAACATTTTCATTGTCATCATTTAAAGCAAACTGGTGCAGCCAATTTACCGCTTCAATGTGCGCTACTGCGCCTATAATATCTACACAAAAAATACGTGTATCTGGATCGTTATCCTGCATTAGAAGGTTAACATTCGCCGCAAAGACATCTGGGTTTTGTTGCATTAACTCTATGGCACCGTTTCGAAGCTGCACATGTTCGCTTTTAAGCATGGTGAGTACTTGTGACGCGTGACTCTCTGACATATCGTGCTCGAGTGCACTGAATAGCGCTTCAATAACCGTGGGGTCTTCTTCAAAAGGTAGCCGTTTAAGAAACGCATCGTGAGAACCTTTTTGACCACTCAAATCCCTAACCGCCCATCGACGAACGTCACTGTCAGTTGAGTCAAGGTCGCTAACAAGTTGCTCAGTGGTTCGCGGATATTGGCGTTTTTCTTCAAACTCATCGCAGCTGCTTGCAAGAGGATCCGCTTTCTTTTTTAACCCCATTATGACTTCTCCTGTTAACGGCAAAGCGCATTCAGTTTCGATGCTACCTTGGGACTGTCTAGGACGAAACTGGCACAACCAGCTTCAATAAGCTCTTTAGGCATACCAAAAACCACCGAGGTGGCTTCGCTCTCTGCGATAGTTGTCGCCCCCTCTTTAAAAGCTTTGCTCATGGCGGCAACACCGTCGCATCCCATTCCCGTCAGCTGAACGCATAACATGGACAGCGGCTTATAACAGGTGAGCGCACTATCAACCATACGATCTATGCTGGGGTGCCATAAAAAACTTGGGCTCGACGGCACGGGCCGTGCAAAAACGTCCTTTCCTACTTTCGAAAAGGCAAGGTCCGCATCACCTTTCGCTAAATAAACCGTGCCAGGTTTCATTGGCATCTTGCCGTCGACTTCAACGACGCTCAGTGAGCTTAATCCATCCAACCGCTTTGCCAATGCACTAGTGAAAGATGCCGGCATATGCTGAGAAATAACAACGGGAGCAGGAAAAGAAGGGCTTAGGTTTGCCACCAGATGCTCTAGCTTCTTAGGCCCACCGGTTGAAACCCCGACTAACACCACTTCAAAGGGCACACTTTTGTTACTTCGAACCACTTTTTGTTTAACGACAGGCGGTGTTTTGGTAGTGGGACGTTGGGGCTTACCTGTTTTAGTGAGTGCGTGAATTTTGTTGATAAGTGGGATTTCTAAATCTGAAATGTCCCTTGAAACAGTGCCGCCAGTTTTTAGAACAAAGTCACTAGCACCGAGCGCCAGTGCCTCTAACGTAATAGTCGCGCCTTTTTGTGTTAATGAAGACACCATAATGATGGGGCAGGTATAAAGCTTTTTCAGCATGGCTAAGCATGTCATACCGTCCATTACCGGCATGTTAATATCTAATGTTATGCAGTCTGGTTCGAACTCTACGGCTTTGGTTAAGGCTTCTTCACCATTGCGCGCTACCCGAACGATAAAGCCCTCTTTCTCGAAGAGCTCCGTAAATAACTTTCGCATTAACGCTGAATCATCAACAATAAGCACTTTAACTGACATAGATAGCCTCAAACGTTTGCTAACATTGCTCTTGGGCCGCTGCTACGGCATTGTCGTTGAGCAACACATTGGGTTCGATGATTTGGATGATGCGCTTTTCGTCGTTCAGCTTTATCAAACGGTTTAAAAATTCAGACTGCATCTCTGATAGCGATGGGGCCTCTTCGATAGTTTGCCTGACCACCGTTTTTACTTCCGCTACACCGTCCACGATAAAACCTGTGCGCTGTTTATCTTTTGTGAGGACAACAATTCGTTGACGCTCTGAAGTCTCACTACACGGCATCCCCAAACGGCTGCGCAGATCAATAACAGGCAGTACCGTTCCGCGAAGATTGACGATGCCTTTGAGATAATCTGGCGTGCTCGGCACGCTTTCTAGCTTTTCGGGCACCCTCGTAATCTCTTGTGTATCATCAATACTTACGCCAAATTCCTGACCATTAATCCAGAAAATCACGTATTGCTCGCAATCATCTTCATCAAACGCAACTTCGTTACTTTCGCTCATTTGCGACTCCTGCTTAATATCATCATCGATACTCGTAAGCGCACTCATGAGCGCGCGCCCATAGATATTAGGAAGGTTAATAATGGAGACCAGACGCTTTCCACCATCGCTGCGGTACACAGCTTCAAGAAGTCCAGATTCCGCACCGTCGTTACAGACTGATGGCACGCTTTCTAGCTCAGTTTCGGAAATGGATACGACGTTACTGACCTTAGCAACAATGAACCCCACACTGCCAAACTCAGTGTTTTGGGTGACCACAATGCGAGATGTTTCATTAATTTGTGTGGGCATCATGCCAATGGCATTTGATAAGTCGACTATAGGAATAATGCGGCCGCGCAGATTAACCAAACCGAGGACAGCCGGGGCACTTTCTGGTAGTTGTGATATTTCTGCGGGAACTCTCACAATCTCTTCCACATCTTGAAGATGGAAAGCAAATTCTTGCTCTTCTAGCGAAAAACAGACTAGCTGCTGTAAGCTGTCATCAGCGTCTATACACTCACTTTCATCGCTATCTATGCGCTGTAAACCGGATAATTGCATTGCGCTTCCGCCTTGCTTGGTCACCGCCTGCGCTTTTGCCAATGCTAATACATCTAAAATTTGCTCTACCGGCTCTTCGCTTTGTTTAATAATGCCAAGCATATAGTCATAAGCGATAGAATCGGTCATTGATGCTTTATCGATAACAGCGCCTTCAGCCACACTGTAAACGCGAAGCACTCGGTCAACTAAAAAGCCTATACTTCCAAGGTCAGTTTCCACCACAACAACACGAGTAGCATCACTCACTTCTGCATGGCGACCAAGCAAAATAGCGCTTAAGTCATAAACTGGAAGCACATTTCCCCGCAGGTTTGCTAACCCCATCATTTGCGGTGGGCCGAGAGGCACTGAAACCATAGTCGGTACACGAATAATTTCACCCACCGATAACATGGGAAAGGTAAAGCGTTCTTGTTCGACTAAGAAAGATACGAACTGTTGTTCACCATCTGAAACCTGCTCCAGGTTAGCGTCAGTTTCATTGAATGTAGTGTCGTTACTCATGAGGCAAGCTCCCCCTGTAAAGTCTTTTGCGATGAACTAGCCGTTTTGCATTTCGTCAGCTACCGAAGCAATTTCTTCAATAGACTTGGCTAACATTTCCATACCTTTACTTTGCTGCTCAGCTGCGCTAAGCGCTTGCTGACAATTGCTGCTCGCCTGTTCGTTGGCCGTTGCAATTTGTTCTAAACCGCGCTGGGCCTGAGTCACTCCTGCAGCAATTTCTTCACCACGCTCTTTCATTGCCTTGTTGTAATCCACCACTTCGCCTATGTCTGTTGAGATTTGTTCAACATCTCTTGTAGTCTGTTTGGCTTTCATTACCTCTCTCGAAGCGCTTTCAGCAACATTAGTTAGGTCGCTCTTTACACTTACTGTCTGATCTTGAATCGCTTTGATTAGGTCTTTTATTTGCTCTACATTTTCTGCTGCTTCATCAGCTAGGCTTTGTATATCCGCGGAAACCACCGCAAAACCTTTACCGTACTCACCTGCGCGTGCAGCCTCTACCGCACCATTAACGGCCAGCATGCTGGTTTTAACCGAAACCGTTGTGATCGTATCTATCACTTTATCTATTTGGCGTGTCATAGCTTCCATCTCACTGATGGCGCTGACGTTTTCTTTACTGGTTTCCAAGGCCAAATTTATACCGCTAACCATTTCTTCAATCAATGAACGGTTCTCTTGAAGTAACTTGGTAATTGCTTCACCTTTTTCGAGTGCTGAGTCACTTTGCGTTGATGCTCTTTCAACGCCATCTCTTAGCAGATCAATATTACCTACAGCCTGATCGACAGAGCTCGCCGCCTGTTGGGCACCGTTATTAACCTGGGTAAGTGCGGTCATTATTTCACTTGATGAGCGATTAATTTCTTCTAAACTCGCCGACAACTCCTCTGCAGAAGATGCCACCTCTTCTGCGCTCTTATTTATGTCGGTACTGTTTTTAAGCTCTTCAGTAATGATTTCTAGCGACTGAGATGCCTGCTCAGCCTGTGACAAAGCGACACTCTGCTCAGAAACATTTGACGATACTTCTTGTGCCGCAGTGGATTGTTCATCGGCAGCACAAGAGATAGTTTCTGAACCAGCTTGAATTTCGCGAGCCGCAGCGTCCATTGACTTCACCTGTGCCTGCAATTCTTCAGCGCCGTCAGCAATGCTTTGCATATCCGCTTTGATAGTGGTGAGCTGTTCGGTAACGGCTTCCCCTTTATTCACTTCTTCAAGCGCGGCTTCCGAAGAAGATTTAACAGCATCTGAAACGCGATTTGACTGCTCTTGAATTTGTTCTATCTGCTTTGCAATATCCGCCGCACTTTTATCTGACACTTCGGCAAGTGCACGGACAGTATCAGCGACCACCGCAAATCCTTTTCCGTGTTTACCTGCGCGGCCTGCCTCTATTGCGGCATTGAGGGCTAGCAAGTTAGTTTGATCTGCAATTCGGGTAACTTGCTTAACAGCTTCACCGATGTTTGAGGCTTGCTGCTCAAGTTCACTCATCATTATGACCGAACGCGACTGGTGCTCAGACGCAGTTTTAACGCTGGCCATCATGGCGCTTAAATCACCAACTACCCGTTCAAGGTAGGTTTGAAGCTCGTTGGTTTTACCCATTGTAGCGCCAGCGAGTTCAAGCTGTGCTACTAAACCACCGGAAATCTGCGTCACTGCCGCCAAGCTTTCTTGGCTCGCACTGCTAGACTCTTCCGCTCCTGCGGCAATTTCGTTAACAGCAGTGGACAGCTGATCTGTAGCGCTTGAGGCCTGATTAATACCGCTAGCAAGCTCGGCTGTTGCTGATGCTACGCGCTCTGCAGCTTGTTGCTGCCTTGCTAGGGTTCTTGCTTTGCGGCGCTCCTCTTCCGCTTCCTTTCTCATTTTAGCGTCTACGCGGACGGTAGGGGTTACAGCTTGTTCAGTGGACTTTTTGAGCGCCATAATTAACCTCGATATTTAAATGGCCATTAATTGACTTCATTAAATATCGTTTAAAAAAAGCGCTATTTGAGTATAAAACCAAATACCTTTGTATGATTATTATTACGATAAGTCCCTTTTCCGTGCTCTTCGAGACAATATGGCGCAAATGTCATAAAAGGCACAATTTAACATTTAGATATAAAAACAAAAGCTTATATATGTATTAAAGTCGAAGACGACAAGACCGACTTTGTCAAAGTACAAAAGTCTAATAGGGCTAACATCAGGGTGAAATTTTTTGGAGATAAACTACTTACAAATGACTAACTTATACCTAAGTATAAGAAAAAAGCGGCTATTAGCCGCTTTGATATTTTGACGATGCTTCGCTTCTGCTGTTAGCTGATATAAATTGTATTAGCTGTACAACTATACAAGTATACCAGGTATCAGCTTTGCAATGCGTTGATTATAGGAACGTTCGCTTCTGGGAAGTCGGCCGCGTTAAGCGCCTGCACATTGACCCACCGCGACTGTTGCCCTTCTTTGCCATGGGGCTCACCTGAAAAATCACACACACGATGAACATCTAGTTTAACTTGCTTGTCGCCGTAATCATGGGTTATCACAATCACAGGCTCACTGTGGTTTACGCTAATACCAACTTCTTCAGCTAGCTCTCGCTTTAACGCCTGTAGAACGGTCTCACCCGCTTCCACTTTGCCGCCAGGAAACTCCCATTTCCCGCCTTGGTGAACGTTATCTGGGCGAAGGGTGATAAATATCTCATCGCCGCGGGCGATAACGCCCACAGCAACATGTATCACTTTCATTACTTAAGCTTACCGTGACACTGCTTATACTTTTTACCCGAACCACATGGACATGGGTCGTTACGGCCTACTTTCGCGCCTTCGCGAACCTGGGTACGTACTTTGTCACTTGCCTCTTCTGGCGTTGCGTTTGCTTCTTCGTGCTCAAAATTCTTAGGCACATCGTCAGCTTGACGACGTTGCTCTTCTACTTTTTGCACGTCTTCTTCAGCCTGTACTTTTACACGCGCAAGGATAGTGATCACTTCAACTTTAAGCGCTTCTAGCATTTGCGAGAACAAGGCAAACGACTCACGCTTGTATTCTTGCTTAGGGTTCTTCTGCGCATAGCCACGTAGGTGAATACCCTGGCGTAGGTGGTCCATTGCTGCCAAATGCTCTTTCCAGTGGCTATCTAGGTTTTGAAGCATTACCGCTTTTTCAAACTGGCGTAGTACTTGTTCACCTACCACTTCTTCTTTTTGCTTATAGGCGCTTACCACTTCATCTAAAATGCGCTCGCGAAGTTTCTCTTCGTAAAGCTTGTCGTCATTTTCAAGCCAGGTTTTGATTGGTAAATCTACGGCGAAGTCTGCACGCATGCGCTCTTCAAGGCCGCTTACATCCCACATTTCTTCAAGAGATTGTGGCGGAATGTATTCATCGACAACACTTGAAATAACATCTTCACGAATGGCTGCGATAGTCTCGCTGATATCACCTTCATCAAGAAGCTCATTACGCTGCTCGTAAATAACTTTACGCTGATCATTGGCAACATCATCGTATTCAAGCAACTGCTTACGAATATCGAAGTTACGACCTTCTACTTTGCGCTGTGCATTTTCAATGGCTCGCGTTACCCACGGGTGCTCAATAGCTTCACCGCGCTCCATGCCTAAACGCTTCATCATATTGCCCATTTTTTCAGAGGCAAAGATACGCATTAGCGCGTCGTCTAATGACAGGTAGAAACGGCTTGAACCCGGGTCACCCTGACGGCCTGAACGACCGCGAAGCTGGTTATCAATACGGCGAGATTCGTGACGTTCTGTACCGATAATGTGTAGGCCACCAGCTTCAAGCACTGCGTCGTGGCTCTTCTTCCATTCAGCTTTAACCTTTTCGATTTGCGCTTCAGTTGGATTTTCAATTTTCTCAACTTCCGCCTGCCAGTTACCACCTAACACAATATCGGTACCACGACCTGCCATATTGGTCGCAATAGTTACAGCCCCGGGCTTACCAGCCTGAGCAACGATATCAGCTTCGTGTTCGTGGAACTTAGCGTTTAGTACCTTATGAGGGATTTTCGATTTCTTAAGAATACGAGAAATCAGCTCTGAATTTTCGATAGAAACCGTACCTACCAGCGTAGGCTGACCGCGCTTAACGCACTCTTTAATGTCTTCAACAATGGCTTCGTATTTTTCTTCTGCCGTTAGGTAGATAAGGTCAGCCATGTCTTTACGCTGCATAGGGCGGTTGGTTGGAATAACAACCGTCTCTAAGCCGTAGATATGATTAAATTCGAAGGCTTCTGTATCGGCAGTCCCTGTCATGCCCGCAAGCTTATTATACAAGCGGAAGTAATTCTGGAAGGTAATTGACGCAAGGGTTTGGTTTTCGTTTTGAATTCGAACCCCTTCTTTCGCTTCTACGGCCTGGTGCAAACCTTCAGACCAGCGACGGCCTTCCATAGTACGACCCGTGTGCTCGTCAACAATAACGATTTGATCTTCTTTAACGATGTAGTCTACGTCTTTCGCGAATAACTTGTGCGCGCGAAGTGCAGCATTGATATGGTGCAGCAATGAAATATTGCCAGCAGCGAACAGCGACTCACCTTCAGGCAATAAGCCTTCTTCATGAAGTATCTCTTCAACGTGTAATTGACCGCGCTCGGTAAGGTGTATTTGTTTTGCTTTCAGGTCGATAGTGTAATCACCATCGCCTTCTTGGCCTTCTTCATCTTCTTTTTCTTGCTGAACAAGCTTAGGAATAATGACATTGATACGGCGATATAATTCTGAGCTATCTTCGGCCTGGCCAGAGATAATAAGTGGCGTTCGGGCTTCGTCGATAAGGATGGAGTCAACTTCATCCACTACTGCATAGTTAAGCGGGCGCTGAACGCGATCCTGAGGGCTAAACGCCATATTGTCGCGTAGGTAATCAAAACCAAACTCGTTGTTGGTTCCATAGGTAACATCTGCTTGGTAGGCCTCGCGCTTTTGCTCAGGTGACATACCCGGAACGTTGCAACCTACACGCATACCTAAAAACATGAATAACTGATTACTCCACTCAGCATCACGACGTGCTAAGTAGTCATTCACGGTAACAACGTGAACACCTTTGCCAGATAGGGCATTAAGGTAAGTTGGCAAAGTAGCCGTAAGAGTTTTACCTTCACCGGTACGCATTTCCGAAATTTTGCCTTCGTGAAGTACTTGGCCACCTAGCATTTGCACGTCGAAATGACGCATTCCGTAAACACGTTTACTGGCTTCACGCACCGTTGCAAAGGCTTCAATAAGGATACTATCTAGGCTTTCACCTTTTTCGATACGGGCTTTAAATTCGTCAGTTTTTGCCTTTAGCGCCTCATCGGAAAGCTTTTCAAATTCTGCTTCCAGTGCATTAATGGCATCTACGTTTTTGCGTAATTTTTTTAATAATCGGTCGTTTCTACTACCGAATACTTTTCGAAGGATGCTTGAAAACATTAGCTTTTATATTCCACTACTTGTCGAGGCGCCGCACATCGTGCACAGCTAAATTAAACGTATAAAACACAATATTTATTGCGTTGTGTTTTGCGATGTTCTTAAATTATGCTTCTTCGCTTCAAATGATCTTAACTAATAAAGCATTATCCACAAGAATTACCTGGCTGCTACCTTGTCTACTTTTTGTAAACGAAAGGCAGAGGATCGATTGGTTTTCCGTTTCTTATTACTTCGTAGTGGACATGAACGCCAGTTGAGCGCCCTGTATTGCCCATTTTTGCAATTGGCTCCCCTTTGGTCACCACATCGCCTATTGAAACAGTAAGGGTATCGTTGTGCCCATAGCGGGTAACATAGCCATCACCGTGATCAATTTCTACTAGTTGGCCATAGCCATAGCGCTCACCCGCCCAGGTCACAATACCTGCGGCTGTTGCTACTACGTTTTCCCCTGCTTTACCAGCGAAGTCCAGCCCTTTGTGCATGGTAGGTTCGCCAGTAAACGGGTCGGCCCGCATACCATAATAAGAAGACAACCACCCTGACTCTATCGGACGACCAGATAATTGGCTCTGTTCGTTGATATGGTGACCCCTTACCAAACTTTCAAGCATAGACAACTGTTGAGACTTTAAATCAAGTGATTGCTCTAGTTTGGCTATTTCGTGAAGGATGGGGTCGTCTTGGAGGTTTTCCGGCATCGATACCGGTACGAAAGCGTCCAGGTCAGCCGCTGACATACCTAATTCCGTTGCGATTTGCTTGCCCTTCTCGTCAAGTAGCGAGGCCTGTGCAGACAATTCTGCTACATGAGAAAGCAAAGCTTTTAATTTTACCGTGGTTTGTTGCTTTAGCGCCTCAACGTCTTTTTGTTTTTCGCTGACTTCTGTTTGCGCTAAACGAACCCGTGCGACATCTTCCGACACAGATTCAGTAGAACGGCTCGACACTAGCATAAAAATAGACGAGAGCACGGTTGCGCTCACGAGTGTACGGACACTAATGCTGTGCCTGTAGCGTTTATTTTTACCTGCTAATGTGATTGTTAATTTCATACCACAAAGAAAATTGCTGTTCCACGCCATTCTTTTTCTTATTACTTCATAACACTATGAATGTGCTTTTAGCCAAAGGCGACAACCTTCAACTTATAGTTTTTTATCGAATGGGTGAAATTTATATTAATTATTCGGCTACTGTATCATTTATTACAGTAATTGCCATATGAAAAAAGCCGCCCGTTAGGCGGCTTTTCTAAATTTTTTACGCCAACGCCGGTTGGGCGTAACGAATTGGTGCCGTTTCCTGCGAGTCGTAGGTCACAAACTCCCAACACTCTTTCTGTGCCAAAACGGCATTTAAAAGTTTGTTGTTAAGGCCGTGCCCAGTTTTATATGCACGCAGCTCACCAATTAAACTATGACCGCCAAGGTATAAATCACCAATGGCATCCAAAATTTTGTGCTTTAAGAATTCATCATCGTAGCGTAACCCTTCAGGGTTAAGTACGCGGAACTCATCTAGCGCTACAGCATTTTCCATGCTTCCACCAAGCGCTAGATTATTAGCGTTCATATACTCTAAATCGCTCATGAAGCCGAAGGTACGAGCGCGGCTCACCTCATTAACATATGAGCATGAATCAAAGTCCATAACCATATGCTGACGAGTTTGACTGATCACAGGGTGGTCAAAGTCGATTTGAAAATCAACACGGAAGCCATCGTAAGGTACTAATTCGGCCCACTTATCGCCATCTTCAACACGAACTGGCTTTTTAATACGAATAAATTGCTTAGGCGCGTTTAATTCTTCAACACCTGCAGATTGAAGTAAAAATACGAACGGGCTAGCACTTCCGTCCATAATTGGCAGCTCGTTACTGTCTACTTCAACAATAATGTTGTCGATACCTAAACCCGCAAGCGCAGATGCTAAGTGCTCTACCGTCTGGATAGTTACACCGTCTTCATTATTTAGACACGTACACAGCATGGTATTACCTACCGCGTTCGCACGCGAAGGTATGTCAACATGTGGTTCAAGGTCAACACGCCTAAACACGATACCCGTGTTTGCTGGCGCAGGTCGGAGAGTCATTGTGACCTTTTCCCCTTTATGAAGCCCAATTCCGGTCTCTTGTACCGATTGCTTGATTGTACGTTGTCTAATCATCTGCTTAAGCTTTTACCTATTAAAAAAGCGGGCGCGAATTATAGTGAGTTATTACTCACATGTCAAAAAACACCCGTTCTGGCAAGTTTTACCTTGTCAGATTACGCATTTTTTCAACCTATTCACGCGAAATTCTTCACGCTGTGTAAATACACCTTACAAAATAAGACAACACAAACGTAAAATAATTCCCTTCCTTTTCAGGCAGCTAAATTAGTCTGCCTGCTTGCGAAGAAACGCAGGAATATCTAAATACTCCAAATCGTTGTCTGGCTGCGCACTATCGTCAGCTTTCAGCGCTTGGTTGCCTTCTGTGCCACCTACTGCAGAACGCGGTTCACTTGTTTGTGAATTGCCGTATTCCTTAGCTGGCTGTGTAAGGCGAGAGCCTTCTGCGCTTACTAATGAGATGTCAGGCTTGCGCTCTGCGCCAATACCGGTCGCAACAACCGTTACGCGAAGCTCATCTGTCATTTCCATATCGATAACGGTACCAACAACCACAGTCGCGTTTTCAGATGCAAACGCTTTAACTGCGTTACCCACAGTTTCGAATTCGTCGATAGCGAAATCAGGACCCGCTGTGATGTTTACAAGAATACCGCGTGCACCTGACAGATCGATATCTTCAAGCAGTGGGCTGGCAATTGCTGCTTCGGCAGCTTCTTCAGCACGGTCTGGACCACTTGCTGCACCGCTCCCCATCATGGCTTTACCCATCTCAGACATAACAGTACGTACGTCTGCGAAGTCAACGTTGATCAGACCAGGGCGAGTAATAAGCTCCGCAATACCTTGAACTGCGCCGCGCAAAACATCGTTTGCTGCGCTAAATGCTTGAAGAAGCGGAGTACCTGGACCCATTACTTTTAATAGCTTTTCGTTAGGAATGGTAATTAACGAGTCAACGTTGTTAGCAAGCTCTACAGTGCCTTGCTCAGCAAAAGAGGTACGCTTTTTACCTTCAAATGGGAACGGCTTAGTCACTACCGCTACTGTAAGAATACCCATTTCTCGAGCAATCTTCGCTACTTCAGGTGCTGCACCTGTACCTGTACCACCGCCCATACCGGCCGTGATGAAAACCATATCGGCACCGTCTAGCGCCTGACGAATGGTTTCTCTGTCTTCTTGCGCAGCTTCACGACCAATATTTGGATCGGCACCTGCACCTAACCCTTTGGTTACGCTTGAGCCAATTTGAAGCGTTACGTCTGCACTTGAGCTACGAAGCACCTGTGCGTCAGTATTCACTGCGATAAATTCTACGCCTTCAATGCTTTGAGACACCATGTGCTCAACGGCATTACCACCGCCGCCACCGACACCGATGACTTTGATTACGGCTTCTTCGCCGTGACTATCCATTAATTCGAACATACTTACTCTCCGGTTGTACGTCTTTTTCAACACTACGCCAGGTCATTCCCTTAGGCTAATTGCTTCCTGCCAGCCTTAATGCCGTAGCTATAGCGCCCCCAAAATAAAATTAAAATTCACCTTTAAACCAGCTTTGCACTCGATGAAATAAGCTTTCACCGGGTTTCTGCGTACTGGATTTCTTATTATCAGATTGTACTTTGCCATATTGCAGCAGCCCTACGACTGTTGCAAAGCCAGCATCATCAACGTATTCAGACAAGCCTTTTACGTCGATAGGTTTGCCCACGCGCACGGGCATCTGGAAAAGTTCTTCGGCAAATTCCACAGCACCTTCCATCTTAGCGGTACCGCCAGTAAGTACAAGACCTGCTGCAATTTGCTCTTCCAGACCGCTGGCACGAATTTCATCATGTACCAGCTCAAAAAGCTCTTGATAGCGAGGTTCAATGACCTCAGCTAGCGTATGACGAGACATGACTCTAGCCGGGCGCCCGCCCACGCTAGGTACTTCAATACTGTCTTCCATACTCACCATATCTTTTAATGCACAGGCATAATTCACCTTAATTTCTTCTGCATTGCTGATAGGCGTTCTAAATATTTTAGCGATGTCGCTGGTAATTTGATTACCCGCAACCGGTATAACTGCCGTGTGGCGAATCGCACCATCTGTGAATATAACCATATCCATAGTGCCACCACCAATGTCAACCACACACACGCCAAGCTCTCGCTCGTCGTCAGTTAACACTGCATAACTTGACGCTAACGCTGAGAAAATTAGCTGGTCAGCATTGAGTTCACAACGCTCAACACACTTCACCATGTTTTTCGCCATATCGTCAGCGCAAGTGATAATGTGAGCATCGGCTTCCATTCTTACTCCTGACATACCGATAGGGTTCTTAATGCCTTCTTGTACATCAATCGTAAATTCTTGTGGTAACACGTGAAGTAGACGACGTTCCGCTGCAATTGGCACACTTCGCGCCGCATGAATAACGTTATCTACATCTTCTTGTGTTACTTCTTGGTTGTTAATCGGTACCATACCGTTTTCATTCTGGCATTTTACGTGACGCCCCGAGATAGACATGAAAACTGAAGACACACGGCAATCTGCCATTAACTCCATCTCGTTTACTGCACGCTGTACCGACTTAACGACCAGGTTTAAATCGTTAACGCCGCCCTTATCCATGCCTTTCGATGCATGGGTGCCCACGCCTACGATACTGATTTGATCGTCTTCTAGTAATTCACCCACCACGGCCTTAACTTGGCTGGTGCCGATATCTAGCCCTACAATCAAATTGCGTTCAGCAGGTTTTGACATGGTTTCCTTAACTCTCTTCATCTGTGGCGCTGTCATCTTTCCATCCGACTGCAACGCCCGTGTCATAGCGAAGGTCGACGTATTTCACCGCCTTCTCTTGTTGCGCCAAAAGTGGGTAAACATCAATAAACCGTTGTAGCCTATCGATAAACTCCTGACGCCCTAAATTCAATTTAATGCCGTTTTCCAGCTGCACTTGCCAAGCAAATCGCTCACTCAGTGACAATTCATCAATTGTCATGTCTGTTGTTGCTATTAATGCGTGCATCGCGTTGTAGCCTTCTAAGGCAGTCTTTTCACTGCCGCCAGGGCCGTACAGACGCGGCAAGTTAAGCTTCACGCCTTCGTCGTTAAACGTATCCCCATAAGGATTTAACAACAAATCTTCATTCCATTGCGCAACAGGCTGCTGCTCAACCAAATAAATTTTTAACGTATTCGGCCACTTCTTTCTAACTGACGCGCGATAAACCCAAGGCTGCGCTTCAACAAGTTCAAATACTTCGTTAACGTCAAGCGCAAAAAAGCTTCCTGGCTGCGCTTTGCGAATTAACCGCTCTAACTTGGCAATATCGATGTGCTGATAATCACCAGAGAAATCGATAACCTGAACCGGCATTTGCTGTTCGTCTTGCAAATACTGATTTGCTTTAAACCCGCCAAATACTAACCCAGCAATTACAAACAGTAAGAAAGCAACACCGCCCCATACTGCCTTTTTGCTTTTGCCGCCTTTTTCATAAGCAGACTTAACTTGGTTAGTATTGGTATCCGCCACTTTTACGCCTTGTTTGCAACGTCATCGAAACTGGTAGAAAGAATACTTAGTACCAGTTCATCAAATGTTAATCCTGCAACTTTGGCTGCCTTCGGCACCAAACTCTTTTCTGTCATGCCAGGCACTGTGTTTGCCTCTAGCAAGTAAAATTGCCTTTGGTTGTCCTGCATAACATCAATTCTTCCCCAGCCGCTGCCAGAAATAGCGTCAAAAGCACGAGATGCTAATTTTGCTAACTGTGCCTCTTGCTCTTCAGACAAGCCACTTGGGCAATAGTATTCTGTTGTATTATCCTGGTATTTCGCAGCATAATCATAGAATGTATGTGGAGTAGACATGCGAATAGACGGCAACGCCTGCCCCTGTAATACAGAAACAGTGAATTCAGGGCCGTCTATATACTGCTCTAACAGGACTTGATTATCGTATTTAAAAGCGTCCTGAATGGCAGTTTCGAGTTGTTTAGCGCTTGTCACTCTCGCCATGCCAATACTCGACCCTTCTCTGGCCGGTTTTACCATGACTTCATTCCCCAATTTATCCATTATAGCGCTGCACTTACCAGCTTCAAAGTGCCTTTTATCAGCAATTTCATATTTTGCGGTGGGTAAGCCTAAACTTTGCCACACTTGCTTAGTATGAATTTTATCCATTGCCAGCGCAGAGCCTAAAACTGGGCTTCCCGTGTAGGGAATTTTTAGGAACTGAAGAGCCCCTTGCATAGAGCCATCTTCACCGCCACGACCGTGAAGCATGATAAGCGCTCTGTCTACTTTTAATTCGAGAAGATCAGTAAGCGGTCGCTCTGCTGGGTCAAACGCAAACGCATCCACGCCTTGTCTTAATAGCGCTTTTAATACCGCGTTACCTGAATTAAGTGATACTTCGCGCTCTGCAGAGTCACCACCAAGCAGCACAGCCACTTTTCCGTACTCGCTGGGCGAATGGGTTTTCTGCGAACGAGCACTTACCGAAGGACTAATCATGTTATTCCCCTTCCTTAGCAAGTGTGGCAGGCTCTAACTCATGGCGTGCTAGAAGTTTGGCAATTTGTCCGATGTTACCAGCACCTTGAGTCATGACGATATCACCGTCCTGCATGATATTCGCCAAAATTCCTGGCAGCGCCTCTTTATCGCCCACATATACAGGTTCGATTTGACCACGCTGACGAATTGAACGACATAGCGCTTTACTGTCAGCGCCTTCAATAGGCTGTTCACTGGCGGCATATACATCTAGAAGCAACAGTGCATCGACACTGGATAACACTTCAACGAAATCTTCATAGAGGTCGCGGGTTCGCGTGAAACGGTGAGGCTGATAAACCATAACTAAGCGCTTATCAGGCCAGTTTGCCCGAGCAGCAGCTATAGTTGCTTTAACTTCCGTTGGGTGGTGACCATAGTCATCCACCAAACACACCTCGCCTTTACTCGTAGTAAACGTACCTAACTGCTCGAATCGACGGCCTATGCCGCCAAAGCTAGCTAGTGCGCGAATGATAGCGTCGTCATCTACACCTTCGTCGCAAGCCACTGCAATAGCAGCTAGAGCATTAAGCACATTGTGATTGCCAGTGAGGTTCAACGTAATATCTAGCGGTTCACGCTCTGGTCGAATAACGGTAAAGCTTGCTTTACCAAATGACAGTGAAACATTCTCTGCACGATAGTCGTTGTGAGATTCAAATCCGTAGGTGAGAATGCTTCGGCCTATACGAGGGCGAATCTCTTGAATATTCGCATCGTCACCGCACACTATGGCTTGGCCGTAAAACGGTAGGTTCGACAAGAAATCGACAAAGGTGTCTTTTACCTTTGAGAAATCGCCACCATAAGTATCCATGTGATCCGCTTCAATATTGGTCACAACCGATACCATTGGCTGCAAGTGAAGAAACGAGGCATCACTCTCATCAGCCTCTGCTATAAGGTAGCGGCTTTTACCTAAGCGTGCATTCGTACCGGCACTGTTAAGCAAGCCACCAATCACAAAGGTTGGGTCGTACTCAGCTTCTGCGAAAATCGTCGAAATTAAGCTGGTTGTGGTCGTTTTTCCATGGGTTCCCGCTACTGCAATACCGTGACGGAAGCGCATCAACTCTGCCAGCATTTCAGCGCGGCGAATGATGGGAATACGCTTTTCACGAGCAACGATAACTTCTGGGTTTTGCTCGTTGATGGCGCTAGAGACCACAATAACGTCCATGCCTTCGACGTTTTCAGCGCGATGTCCTATTTTCACATCAGCGCCTAATTCACTGAGCCGCTGTGTCATTGGCCCTTCTTGAATGTCAGAGCCAGCAATTGCATAACCTTCGTTCAGCAGTACTTCTGCAATACCACCCATACCGGCACCGCCGATGCCGATAAAGAATATATTTTTAACCCTGCGCATTTGCGGGCTTTCAAATGGGGTTTTAAAAACCATTAGTCCCCTACTCCTACCACGCTTTTAACGTGGCTTACTACATTTTCCGTGGCATGGGTGCTTGCACATGTTTTTGCAACGCGCCCCATATTCAAGCAGTCTTCAGGGTGTTGTAACCACTGACGCACCGCCTGCCCTAAATTTTCTTTTAATACTGATTGAGCAATCATCAGTGCCGCATTTTGCTTCACTAACGACTGCGCATTTTTCGTTTGATGATCGTCCACTGCAAAAGGCAGCGGAACAAAGATAGCTGCACGTCCTGCCGCTGCTACTTCACTCACAGTGAGCGCCCCGGCTCTACACACAATGAAATCAGCCCATTCATAGGCTGCGGCCATGTCATCGATAAAATCACTGACATCAACTTTCGACATATCAGCGCCTGCGAATTTATAAGCTTGGGCAACACTTTCACTGTTGCCTTTACCGCACTGGTGCTTTATCGATAAGCCTTCTAATACACCGCATGTCTCGGGCACAGTTTCATTCAGTATTTGAGCGCCTAAACTTCCGCCTACAACAAGTAAATTAAGGCCTTGTTTATGCTCCGTGGTGTTTTCACGAGCGTCTGCGTCAATGTCCACAGATTTGGGCTTCACCTGCCAGATCTCACCACGGACAGGATTGCCAACAGTATGCACCTTAGCCCCTACACCTGAAAATTGTTCTTTAGCATCGTTAAAGCCAAGCAATACGCGGCTTGCGATTTTACTAAGAAGCTTATTGGTCATGCCCGCAGCAGCATTTTGCTCATGTACTATCACAGGAATACCTAAGCTTTTTGCGGCAACGCCACCTGGGCAAGGGAGTGAGAGAGAGAGAGAGAGAGAGAGAGAGAGAGAGAGAGAGAGAGATTTG
>JAXHTT010000080.1:0-17185 GCA_034190055.1 Pseudomonadota bacterium
ACATGCCGGACAATTCTTCGGTTGCGGGAGTGTTTTGATTGAAAGTTTTGATCAGCTTAAAAATGCGCATCTCGACTTTGTGGAACAAACTTCTGAAGCTAAAATGTTGTAGCTGACGTCATACTACAGGCGTTTTTTCGTCGCTACAGCTTGCAAGTACAAGAATACCAATAGCAACAAAAGCGAGAAAAATTCGAATACCGAATCGTATCACGATGTTGTCCTTAGCTAATTTCCACATTTTTTACTAACAATGTGCATTATGCGTTTTGCTTCAACAAAAAAGGGGCTTGCGCCCCTTTTAATATGCTCATTAACTTTTAAACGAGTAGCTATTAACTTAAACGCCTAGCCACCGAAGTCATCTAGCATGATGTTTTCGTCCTCAACACCTAAATCTTTAAGCATGTTGATTACGGCCGCGTTCATCATAGGTGGTCCACACATGTAGAACTCACAGTCTTCTGGTGCAGGGTGATCTTTCAAGTAGTTCTCTAGAAGTACCTGGTGAATGAACCCTGTGTAACCTTCCCAATTGTCCTCTGGCTGAGGATCAGAAAGTGCTACGTGCCATTCGAAGTTATCATTTTCAGCCGCTAGCTCATCGAAATCTTCAGTGTAGAACATTTCACGAAGTGAACGTGCACCGTACCAGAAGCTCATCTTACGCTTAGACTTAATGCGGCGAAGCTGATCGAAGATGTGTGAACGCATTGGGGCCATACCTGCACCACCACCTACGAATACCATTTCGTTTTCAGTTTCCTTCGCGAAGAATTCACCGAACGGACCAGAGATAGTCGCTTTGTCGCCCTCTTTCAGGCTCCAAATGTACGATGACATTTTACCAGCAGGTAGGCTTAGGTTATTAGGTGGCGGCGTAGCAATACGCACGTTCAACATAATAATGCCTTCTTCTTCTGGGTAGTTCGCCATTGAGTAAGCACGAATGGTCTCTTCGTCTACTTTAGACTCGATGTCAAAGAAGCCAAAACGCTCCCAGTCACCGCGATACTCTTCAGGAATATCAAAGTCTTTGTACTTAACATGGTGAGCTGGCGCTTCAATCTGAATATAACCACCTGCACGGAAAGGTACGCTTTCACCGTTAGGAATTTTAAGCTTAAGTTCTTTGATGAAGGTTGCTTTGTTATCGTTAGAGATAACTTCACAATCCCATTTCTTAACACCAAATACCGACTCTTCCAGCTCAATTTCCATGTCTTGCTTAATAGCAACCTGACATGAAAGACGGCAGCCTTCGCGCGCTTCACCTTTAGTGATGTGGTCTAGTTCAGTTGGAAGGATCTCACCACCACCTGAGTGTACATCTACACGACACTGGCCACATGAGCCACCACCACCACACGCAGAAGATACGAAGTATCCTGCATCAGCTAGTGCACCAAGAAGCTTACCACCCGGTGCAGTTTTGATTGCCTTGTCTGGGTCACCATTGATAGTGATAGTAACATCACCGCTTGGTACCAATTTAGACTTGGCAAACATGATAATAAATACCAGCGCTAGAACGATGGCAATGAACATGCCTACGCCTAGATATATTTCTACATTATTCATTTATATGCTCCCGAGCTTTCTTACAGCTGAATACCAGTGAATGACTGGAAGCCTAGTGCCATTAGACCCGCGATCATAAATACAGAACCTAGACCACGAACACCATCTGGCATATCAGCATACTTCAGCTTTTCACGTACCGCTGCTAGCAACACAATTGCGATTGCCCAGCCAATACCACTTCCTACGCCGTAAACAACACTTTCGGTCAGATTATATTCACGCTGTACTGCGAACGCTACACCACCGAAGATTGCACAGTTAACGGTAATAAGCGGAAGGAAGATACCTAGTGCGTTATAAAGCGCAGGGAAGAACTTATCTAAGCTCATCTCTAGGATCTGTACCAATGCCGCAATAACACCGATAAAGGTTAGGAAGTTAAGGAAGCTTAAGTCAGCTTCAGGGAAACCTGCCCATGCTAATGCGCCTGGAGCAAGAATGTTTACATAAATAATTTGGTTAACCGGAACCGAGATACCAAGTACCACGATAACAGCAACACCAAGACCCATAGCAGTTTTTACTTTCTTAGATACCGCAAGGAAGGTACACATACCTAAGAAAAGTGATAACGCCATGTTCTCAACGAAAATTGAGCGAACAAATAACGACAAATAATGTTCCATGACTTACTCCTTAGGCTCTACTTGCTCAGGACGGATGGTACGGATAACCCAAATCATACCGCCGATTAAGAAGAATGAGCTGAATGGTAGGATTAACAAACCATTACCTTGGTACCAGCCACCGTTTTGAACTAGTGGAAGGATTTCGAAACCTAAAATAGTACCGAAACCAAATAGCTCTTTAATTGTACCAATAACAATTAGAATGAAAGAGTAGCCCAAGCCGTTACCAATACCATCAAGGAAGCTCATCAGAGGCGGGCTCTTCATGGCGTAGGCTTCAGCACGACCCATTACGATACAGTTAGTAATGATGAGACCAACGAATACCGACAGCTGCTTCGATATTTCATATGAATACGCTTTCAGAATTTGGTCAACAACAATTACCAACGACGCAATAATGGTCATCTGGATAATAATTCGAACGCTAGATGGAATCTGGTTACGAATAAGTGAAATAAACAAGTTTGAGAACGCTACAACGCTTGTAAGCGCTAGCGACATTACCAATGCTGTTTCCAGCTTAGTGGTAATTGCCAGTGCTGAACAGATACCCAATACCTGTAGGGCGATCGGGTTGTTGTCCAGGATTGGCCCAAAGAGGGCCTTTTTCATTTCTTTAGTATCTGCCATGAGACTTCCCTTATGAACGCCATGCTTGGTTCTTCAGGAACTGGCCGAAGCCTTGCTCGCCTACCCAGTATCGAATAGTGTTTTCAACACCGTTACTAGTTAGGGTTGCACCTGAAAGCGCATCGATAGTGTGAGGATTGCTAGGGTTAGCATTTTTCACTACGCGAATAGCAACTTCACCATTCTCGTAAAGCTCTTTGCCGTCCCATTTGTCCTGCCAAGCAGGGTTTTGCACTTCACCACCTAGTCCTGGCGTTTCTTTTTGCTGATAGTAAATAAGCTCGCGAACCGTTTGGCCGTCTGCGTCTACCGCTAAGAAACCGTACATAAGATCCCAAAGGCCGCTGCCGTGTACAGGAAGGATGATACGAGAAACATCACCTGCGTCGTCGCGAACTAAGTAAACACTTGCCACGTTAGGGCGGCGTTGAAAACCAACATTACTGTTAGTCACCTTAGTGCTGTACTCAGTTTCTTTGGCTGCTTTATACATATCGTAATCTGGCTTAGGCGCTTCTACGAAAGTACCTTCGTCAAGATTTACATAACGCTGCTCTACTCGCTCGCTGTACGTGCTTTCAATTGCGCTATTGCTCATGCCCATTTCATAAAGGCCTGCAGCATTAAGAATGTTGCTCTTCTTATCAAGAGCTGCGTTTGTTTGTTGTAAAGAGCGAAGGCCAACAGCCGCGCCAGAAACAACAATTGAACAAACTAAACATACGGCAACAACAATACCTATGGTTTTGCCTAAAGATTCTTTCTTAGCCGACACGTGCTACCCTCCGCTTGATATTGCTTTGTGCGACGAAATAGTCGAACAGTGGCGCCCACAAGTTAGCAAATAGAATTGCTAGCATTACACCTTCAGGGAAGGCTGGGTTTAGGACGCGGATTAGTACCGTCATGAAACCAATGAAGATACCGTAAGCCCACTTACCTTGGTTTGTAAACGACGCAGAAACTGGGTCTGTCGCCATAAAGAACATACCAAAAGCAAGGCCACCAACAACAAAGTGCCAATGAGCAGGCATTGCAAACATAGGGTTAGTATCGCTGCCGATTAGGTTTAGCAAGGTTGCGAAGAACGCCACACCAATTGCTACACCAGCAACAATGCGCCAGCTTGCTATACGCATGTACATGATGAACAAGCCACCAAGAATAATAGCAAGGGTAGACACCTCACCCGCTGAACCTGAGATAGTACCGATGAAGCTGTTCATCCACTGATCCATGTTCGCGTAATCAAGGTTGCCAGAAGCCGCTTGGCTTAGAGACGTTGCACCAGAATAACCGTCTGCTGCTACCCATACTTGGTCACCTGAGATTTGTGCAGGATATGCAAAGTAAAGGAATGCACGACCAGACAATGCTGGGTTAAGGAAGTTACGACCTGTACCACCGAATACTTCTTTAGCAATTACAACGCCGAAGGTAATACCTAGTGCAACTTGCCATAGAGGAATAGTAGCTGGAAGTGTTAGTGCGAACAGTACCGATGTAACGAAGAAACCTTCGTTAACTTCGTGCTTGCGCACAGACGCGAACAACACTTCCCAGAAACCACCTACCGCGAACGTTACCGCGTAGATTGGCAGCCAGAAGCATGCGCCATAGAAGAATAGACCTAGTGTACCCGCATTTGCCAAGTCACCGCCAAGGGCAGCGAATAGGCCTGCTTGCCACGTATCAGGCAGTGTTCCTGCGCCAGCAGCAACAGCTTCTTGCGCTTGGAAACCAATGTTATACATACCGAAGAACATAGCTGGGAATGTTGCCATCCATACCATGATCATGATGCGCTTAAGGTCAATGCTGTCACGCACGTGCGTGTTAGCTTTATTTACTTTACCTGGGGTGTAGAAAATGGTCGCCGCAGCTTCGTAAAGCGCATACCACTTTTCATGCTTACCACCTGGTTCGAAGTTTGGTTCGATCTTTTCTAAATACGCTTTTAAACCCATGACTTAACCCTCTTTCTCTATCGTGGTCAAACAGTCGCGTAAGATAGGAGCGTAGTTGTATTTGCCAGGGCATACATAAGTACACAATGCCAAATCTTCTTCGTCCAGCTCTAAGCAACCCAACGTCTGAGCACCGTCAGTATCACCAGAAATCAGGTCCCTAAGCAGAAGCGTAGGAATGATATCTAGGGGCATAACGCGTTCGTAATTACCAATTGGAACCATAGAACGTTCAGAACCATTGGTAGTTGTTGTCATATCAAATTTCTTGCTGCCACTTAGGTGACCTAAGTAAGCACGAGTCACTGAGTGCTTATCTGAACCTGGAGTGATCCAGCCAAATAGCTTCTTCTCGCGACCTTCTTTTAGTAGTGAAACTTGGGTGTGGAAACGACCAAGGAAGCCGTGAACGCCCATCGCTGTCGTACCGTTAAGTACAGAACCAGAGATAACACGTACTTCACCGTCTACTTGCTCGTTAGCAGTAAGCTCGGTCAAGTCTGCGCCTATTACAGTGCGCACTAGGCGTGGGTTGGTTGCTGCAGGACCTGCAAGTGAAATAACACGGCGGTTATCTAGCTCGCCAGAGGTCAACAATGCACCAATTGCCATTACGTCTTGGTAGTTGATGTGCCAAACCGTTTTGTTCATGCCAGCAGAATCAAGGAAGTGGATGTGAGTACCCGGTAGGCCCGCAGGGTGAGGACCGCCAAATTCTTCAACATCAACTGCCGCATCGCCAGTAGCAACAGAAGCACCTGCCGCTTTACAAACGTAAGTCTTGCCGCCGCTCAATTGTGTTAACGCTTTAAGACCATTTACGAAATCGTCTTGGCGCTCAGCAATAATCACAGCAGGATCTGCTGCTAGTGGATTGGTATCCATTGCTGTAACAAAAATTGAACTTGGAACAGAGTCTAACTTAGGAGATTTACTAAATGGACGTGTACGGAACGCCGTCCACATGCCTGACTCTACAAGGATTGACTGAAGCTGCTCACGTGTTGCGCTCGCGATCTGGTCAGCTGCAATTTTATCAAATGTAACAGCATCGCTGCCGTTCATTTTGATAACTACAGACTGAAGAACACGTTTTGCACCACGGTTAACCTCTACCACTTCACCCGCTGCTGGAGCAGTGAATTTAACGCCAGGGTTCTTTTTGTCTTCAAAAAGCACCTGACCTTTCTTCACTACATCGCCAACTTGGACGTGCATGGTAGGGCGCATACCCACATATTCTTCTCCCAGAACGGCAACGCGCGTTGCAGCAGATGCATCAGCAATCTCCTGCTTTGGCGCTCCCTCAATTGGGAGGTCGAGACCTTTCTTGATTTTTATCATATGTAATTGCACTACTCTAATAGAAATACCCTTTTGCATGACCGCAGAAACCCTGCCTGTCAGCATGCAAAAACGCACTATTAACAGGTGTTAGACACCTTTTTATTGAATGATGGAACTTGCTGCAATTGCTACGGTCAGCCTGTTATGAAGCCGTAACGCATAATTCCGTAAGCGGACGTTTTATTCGCCCTTTTTATATAGACCACCAGCAGAAATTTACACTTATTATTTTTGTTGTGTAGCTGCAATCGCCGCCGCTGTTTTGGTAGAGGCAGAAAAGACCCCTACTTAATTTCGGGATTTTAGCATTAACCCATACGTTTGTGCCACGCTATTTCAAGATAAAGGCAAATTTTTCTACAATTTAATGTAAACCTTTGGTCTTATTCATTTACATTTTTACCGCTGACACCCCATACCGGCTTGCAATAAAGCACAAAAAAGCCGTCAAATCAGACGGCTTTTGCACAGATAGCATTAGGTTAATTAATAGTAAGTTTAAGTTTTACCACTTAACCAGTGGGTCAACTTCACTGTCGTAATCAACACTAGAAATGTCAAAACCGAACAGTTTTAAGAACTCGTGGTGGTAACCTTTGTAGTCACTTAAGTCATGGAAGTTCTCTTGTGTCACCTGATCCCATAGCGCTTTAATTTTTGCTTGGGTAGCGTCGTTGGTTTCTTTGCCGTCCATGCGATAGCGATTTGCTTCATCTAGCGTAGGAGTATTTCCAAACAGGCATTGTGTGAATAAACCATGAATTTGTTCAATACACCCTTCGTGTGTCCCCTCTTCTTTCATCACTTTGTAAATAAGTGAAATATACAGAGGCATTACGGGAATGGCAGAACTTGCCTGCGTTACCAGTGCTTTTAGTGAACTTACGTTTGCTTGTACAAGCAAGTCACTGTTTTTACCAATAATAGCAGCGGCAGCGCGATCTAGGTCTTCTTTTGCCTTACCGATAGTTGCTTGACCGTAGATAGGCCATGTAAGCTCTTTACCGATATAGGTATATGCGGTGGTTTTACAGCCTTCTGCAAGCACATCGGCTTCACGCAAAAAGTCCATCCAACGCTCCCAATCTTCGCCGCCCATCACTTTAATGGTGTTAAGGATCTCGTCGTCGTTGGCTGGCTCAAGCGCCACTTCATGCACTTTATCTTTATCTGTGTCGTAAGTTTTTGTGGTGTATGCCTCGCCTACTGGCTTAAGCGTCGACTTGTAGGTCACACCAGTTTCTGGGTCGGTTCTGCGCGGAGAGGCAAGACTGTAGATAACCAAGTCAACCTTGCCCATTTCGGCTTTGATTTTTTCGATAGCTTCGTTTTTGATTTCATCAGAAAAGGCATCGCCATTAATTGTATCTGCATACAAGCCTTTTGCTTTGGCTTTTTCGTGGAACGCTGCAGTGTTGTACCAACCAGCAGTACCCGTTTTGCGTTCCGTTGGTGCTTTTTCAAAGCACACACCTAGCGTTTTTGCACCATAACCAAAGGCAGATGTGATACGTGACGCTAGGCCATAGCCTGTTGAGCTACCAATAACCAGTACATTTTTAGGGCCTTCGCCTAAGTCACCTTTTGCTTCTACATAAGCAATCTGTTCATCAACCGCTTTAGCACAGCCCACTGGGTGCGCGTTTGTACAAATGAAGCCTCTCACTTTAGGCTTGATAACCATAATAATTTTCCTTATTTGAGCGTGGGGCTATTGTAATGCCGAAGCCACTGATAACAACTCGGAGCAGATGGAAGCCTGCTGAACCTTTCATACGATTTTGTCAGCATATCGCATACATGCATTCTCACCAACAAAACATAGTAGCATCACATATTTAGATTTAAAAAAGCGAAACACAAACAACCTCAGAGTATGAGTGCACTGTTTGTTTACAAACTAAGCCTCAGAAAAGTAAAAGAAATAGGCGAGAAGGTAGAAAGGAGTAAAAGATTTAACAAAGAAGAATACAGGTATTCACAGGAGTACCACTGGGCACTCCTGTGAAGAAATCATTAACCAAGAACGTCAAGAAGTTCTACGTCAAAGATAAGGGTGCTGTATGGTGCAATAGCTGCACCCGCACCTTGCTCACCGTAAGCAAGATCATGTGGTACGTATAGACGGTACTTAGCACCAACTTTCATAAGTTGAAGTGCTTCAGTCCAACCTTTAATAACGCCGCCTACCGGGAATTCAGCTGGCTGACCGCGCTCGTAAGAGCTGTCAAACGTAGTACCGTTAATAAGTGTACCGTGGTAGTGAACACGTACAGTGCTAGAAGCATCTGGTGTCTCGCCGTCACCTTCGGTAACAACTTCATATTGAAGACCAGATTCAGTTACGGTTACTTCGTCACGCTTCGCGTTTTCTTCAAGGTACTTTGTGCCTTCTTCAATTACCGCTTTGCTTGCTTCTTCTTTAGCAGCTTGCATACGCTTGTGAATTTCGCCAAACGCATCACGTAGAGTGTCGTTATCAACCTGAGGTGCTTGACCTGCGAAGGCGTCTTTAAGGCCAGCTACAACAGCGTCGATCGCTAGTCCGTCAAACGGATTTGATTGTAGTTGTTGACCCATTTGAAAACCAATGCCGTAACTTGCTTGGGTTTCTACTGTATTGAATGTATCAGTCACAAGAACTCCTGAAATTAAATTACAAATGCAGTACAAATTTCAAACAAAACGCATAACGCGAGAATGTTTCTGCATTTTCCGGTGCAAGAGTGTATCACACCACAAAATATCTTGCTTTGAGCAATGTTAACTAGGGTGCAAAAGTATCAAAATGTTGTAAATTATAACCGAAAGTGGTTAGACAAGTCGCAAAGGACACAGTATGGTTAGGCCCATATATTTAGGAGGAAAGCATGCAAACACACTACGATGCTGAACTGAAAGATACCGTTCGATACCTTGGTAAAACCCTTGGTGAAACAATCAAAAGTCAATTAGGTCAGGAGTGGCTAGACCGCATTGAAAAGATTCGAAAAGGCGGCCGAGCTTCTTATCAGGGAGACGCTACTTGTAGCGAAGAACTGAAAGAAACTTTCAAAACAATGTCTGACAGCGATTTGCTTACTGTTGGTCGTGCCTTCGCACAATTCTTGAACCTAGGTAATATTGCCGAGCAAGAATACAACGCGGCAATGAATGTCGATGCATCTATTGATGCTCTGTTTAAACACCTAGATAAAGCAGAACTGACTGCTGACAAAGTACAAGACGCCGTTGCAAAACTAAACATTGATCTTGTACTAACCGCGCACCCTACCGAGGTTACGCGCCGTACACTTATTCATAAACATAAAGAGCTAGCGGATTGCCTGCAGGCTGTGCATCAAGCATCGTTAAGTGATGTTGAACGTAAAAAGATAGAAACACGCATTGCTGACCTTATTGCTCAAGCTTGGCACACTGAAGAAATTCGTTCAGTGCGCCCGACGCCTGTTGATGAAGCGCGCTGGGGCTTCTCGGTCATTGAAAACTCATTGTGGGAAGCGGTACCTGACTTCATGCGCGAGCTTGATGGTCGTTTGAACGAAGACTACGACGTATCACTACCGCTAGACTCGTCGCCAGTACAATTTAGCTCTTGGATGGGTGGAGACAGAGACGGTAACCCATTTGTTACTTCGAAAGTAACTGAGCAAGTACTGCTGCTTGCTAGAAAGCGCGCAGCTAAGCTTTTCGCTATCGACCTTGATCGTTTGCAAGTAGAACTTTCAATGTACGATTGCAACGAAGAACTGCGTGAACAAGTAGGCGATGCAAACGAACCGTACCGCGCCCTACTTCGCCCATTGGTAAATAAATTTATTGCTACTCGTGACGGCATTGCCGACTACCTTGCGGGTAAAAATCCAGACACGTCTAACTGGATAGAAAGCGACGATGAGCTTATCGAGCCATTGATGCTTTGCTATAAGTCACTATTAGACTGCGGTATGCAGGTTGTTGCGAATGGCCTACTTCTAGACACCATTCGTCGTGCACGCGTCTTTGGTATTCACCTTCTACGCCTTGATGTACGTCAGGACTCTGAACGTCACGCTGACGTCTTTAGCGAACTCACTCGCTATTTAGGTTTAGGCGACTACGCACAGTGGAGCGAAGCCGACAAGCAAGCATTCTTATTGCGCGAGCTTGGTTCAAAACGTCCTCTGTTCCCAGCACAATGGGATGCATCTGACGATGTAAAAGAAGTACTAGAGACCTGTAAGGTCATTGCAAAGCACAGCAAGCATGGCTTTGGTATCTACATTATCTCTATGGCAAGCGAGCCATCGGATGTCATGGCGGTTCAGCTGCTTCTTCAAGAAAGCGGTGTAGATTGGCCAATGCCGGTAGCCCCACTATTTGAAACACTGGACGATTTGAACAACTCACCTGATGTAATGCGCAAACTCCTGTCTATCGACTGGTATCGCGGTTACGTGAAGGGCCGTCAGTTCGTCATGATTGGTTACTCTGACTCAGCAAAAGATGCAGGCGCTTTGGCTGCTGGCTGGGCACAGTATCAGTCGCAAGAAGCGCTTGTAGCCATTGCCGATGAATTTGACGTAAGTCTCACCCTATTCCACGGTCGTGGTGGTACGATTGGTCGTGGTGGCTTGCCTGCACATGCAGCTATCTACTCTCAGCCTCCTGGCTCATTAGACGGCGGCTTCCGCGTAACAGAGCAAGGTGAAACCATTCGCTATAAGTTCGGCATGCCAAAGCTAGCTAAACGTAGCCTAGGTATTTACGCCAGCGCCATTATTGAAGCCATGTTGTTCCCACCTCCGGCACCAAAAGAAGAGTGGCGTGAGCTTATTACCGCAATGGCAGCGCAAGGTCGTGATAACTACCGTGCAACTGTACGTCACGATGAAGAGTTTGTACCTTACTTCCGCGTGGCTACACCAGAGCAAGAGCTAGGTAAACTACCGCTAGGCAGCCGCCCTGCTAAGCGTAAGCCACAAGGCGGTATTGAGAGCTTACGTGCTATCCCATGGATATTCGCTTGGGCACAGACACGTTTAGTACTGCCAAGCTGGTTGGGCGTTATGCGCGCTATTGATAGCGTGAAGACCCCTGAGAACGAGAAAGTGGTTAACGAGATGTTCAGCGAATGGCCGTTCTATCGCTCTCGTCTTTCTATGCTAGACATGGTGTTCCACAAAGCTGACCCACGCATAAGCGAAGCTTATGATGAGCGTCTTGTACCTAAAGAGCTTAAGCACTTTGGTGAAGCGCTGCGCAGCGAGCTTAAAGAAAGCATCTCTTCACTGCTGGCTATCACAGGCGATGACGACATTATGAAGAACGACCCGCAAGGTAAAGAGTCTATGGAAATTCGCGCAGCGTATTTACAGCCTTTGCACTACCTGCAAATTGAGCTGCTTGATCGCATCCGTAAAGCTGGTGATGAGTCACAAAATACCAGCTTAGAGCGAGCAATGATGGTTACCATTGCTGGTATTGCCATTGGTATGCGTAACACAGGCTAATAATACATAACCTTAGGAACTAGCCGCAGAATACAAAAAGGCCCACTTCATATTTTGAAGCGGGCCTTTTTATTTTTGTGCTTTACAATTAATCTGTTTATTTAGCAGCTTAAATCAAAGCGATCTGCATTCATAACTTTAGTCCAGGCTTTCACAAAGTCACGGACAAATTTCTCGCCATTATCATCTTGCGCATATACCTCTGCGTAAGAACGCAATATTGAATTAGAGCCAAACACCAAGTCCACGCGTGTAGCACTGTACACGTCTTCGCCAGACACTCTATCGACAATCGCATACGTGTTTTTACCCGTTGGCTTCCACGTATACTTCATATCCGTAATTGTGACAAAAAAGTCAGTGGTTAACGTACCCGCTTTATCGGTAAACACACCATGTGCTGTATTGGCATAGTTTGTACCTAGCACACGCATACCACCAATCAGCACTGTCATTTCAGCCGCCGTTAATCCAAGCAATTGCGCCTTGTCTAATAGTAACTCTTCAGGCTTCACCACATAGTCTTTAGGAAGATAATTTCTAAAGCCATCGGCCTGTGGTTCAAGCGGCGCAAATGAGTCCACATCAGTCATTTCAGCTGTCGCATCACCGCGCCCTGCTGCAAAAGGCACATCAACACTAAAGCCCGCTGCTTTTATCGCTTTTTCTAGGCCTACGTTACCCGCCAATACGATAGTGTCAGCTAAACTCGCTCCGGCAGACTCTGCTAGCGGTTTTAACACAGACAGCACTTTTTCTAGCTGTTCTGGTTCATTGGCTTGCCAGTCCTTTTGAGGTGCTAATTGAATTCTTGCCCCGTTTGCACCGCCACGCAGATCCGAGTTGCGGAATGTTCGCGCACTATTCCACGCTGTCGATACCATTTCGCCCACTGACAATGAAGAATTGGCAATGTCCGCTTTCAGTTTCTCGACATCATAAGACGTACTACCAGCGGGAACTGGATCCTGCCAAATAAGCGACTCTTTTGGCGCTTCTGGCCCAATGTATCTCACTTTCGGTCCCAAATCACGATGGGTTAATTTGAACCATGCACGAGCAAATACTTCGCTAAAATAATCAGGGTTATTGTAAAACTTCTCAGAAATTTTGCGATACGCTGGATCCATCTTCATGGCCATATCTGCATCGGTCATAATGGGGTTATATCGCTTAGAAGGGTCCTCGACATCGACAGGCTTGTCCTCTTCTTTGATATTAATAGGTTCCCATTGCATAGCGCCTGCTGGTGACTTTTTCAGTTCCCAGTCGTAGTTAAGGAGCAACTCAAAATAGCCGTTATCCCACTGTGTAGGGTTGGTTGTCCAAGCACCTTCTATACCGCTGGTAACCGTATCACGGCCGATACCGCGCGTTTTATGGTTCATCCAACCAAGGCCTTGCTCAACCACGTCGGCACCTTCAGGATCAGGCCCTAGGTTATCCGCTGAACCATTGCCGTGACATTTACCTACTGTGTGGCCACCTGCGGTCAGTGCGACGGTTTCTTCATCATTCATCGCCATTCGCGCAAAGGTTTCCCTAACGTGATGTGCGGTTTTTAGTGGGTCGGGCTTACCGTTAACGCCTTCGGGATTAACATAGATAAGTCCCATTTGTACTGCCGCCAGTGGATTTTCCATTGAGTCTGGCTTTTCCACATCGTTATAACGTTCATCGCTCGGTGCTAGCCATTCTTTTTCAGCACCCCAATAAATGTCTTTTTCAGGATGCCAAATGTCTTCTCGACCAAATGAAAAACCATAAGTCTTAAGCCCCATGCTTTCATACGCAATGGTGCCAGCATAAGCGATAAGATCAGCCCAACTCAGCTTATTGCCATATTTCTTTTTAATAGGCCAAAGTAAACGGCGCGCTTTATCAAGGTTTACGTTGTCTGGCCATGAATTTAATGGAGCAAAACGCTGATTACCGGTAGACGCACCACCACGACCATCTGCAATACGGTAAGAGCCAGCCGCATGCCACGTCATCCTGATCATCAAACCGCCGTAATGTCCCCAATCAGCAGGCCACCATGACTGAGAGTCTGTCATCAACGCGACCATATCTTTTTTCAGCTCGTCAAAATCCAAGCTTTTAACCGCTTCGCGATAATTGAAATCGCTTTCCATGGGATTTGTTTTATTATCGTGTTGATGCAAAATGTCAAGATTCAGTGCTTCAGGCCACCAATCCATATTCGTGCTGCCGGTTGCGGTTAGGCCACCGTGCATAACAGGACATTTCTTTTGTGAATCGTTTACATCGCCTAGCGTTTCATTTGTCATTCTTGATACCTCTCAGTGAGAAATTACTTCAAGTTCAGTGTGAACTCTATTTAAACGATATTAGTCACTAAGTTTAGTAAATCCCACTCAAAATTTTAGATGAAATTGAACGCTTTTCCCTATCAAAAGCAACATTTAAGATCGAAAAACAAAAACATCATTTAAAATACTTTATAAGTTTGTCAAAGGATGTTGAGCAAGATTGAATTGGTGGTGCTTTGATAAGTAGGCGCTCCTGTGCCAAGGATGCCGTGACGAAGCCTACATGGACGCAACAAAAAAGGCTGGATACGTAAGGACTTAACAGACTGTCTACTCTCTAGAGTAACGAGTGCTATTAAATCGTATATTGGTGTAAGGACTGGGAAGGTAATTGAAATGTAGGCTCTCCACCGCATGGATGCGGTGGCGAAGCCTACAGGGAAGTATTCACGGCGTGCCTACGTTCAAAGGCCCGCCAATGACACTCACCGATTAGCCGTTTACGAAGTCTACGCCTAGCTTGATGTCGCCACGTAGGCCTTCAAGCATGTCGTTTTTCGCTTTTTCTTCGAATGCACTTAGCTCGCCGTATGGCAAGATTTCTTCAACACCGTTTGCGCCAAGGCGTACAGGGTGTGCAAAGAATGCTGCGTCGTCGCTGTCGTCAGTTTGTACATAAGTGTACTCAACAACGTTCTCGCCTTGCATTGCTGCAACAAGAGATAGACAGAAACGTGCCGCTGCTTGACCCATTGAAAGGGTTGCAGAGCCGCCGCCCGCTTTAGCTTCAACAACTTCAGTACCTGCATTCTGGATACGAGTCGTTAGGCTAGATGCATCTTCGTCTGTGAACTCAACGCCTTCAACTTGTGAAAGAAGAGGAAGGATAGTTGTACCAGAGTGACCACCGATTACCGGTACGTGCACTGAAGATACGTCTACGCCTTTAAGTTCAGCAACGAAGGTTTCAGCACGAATAACGTCTAGTGTAGTTACACCGAAAAGCTTGTTCTTGTCGTAAACGCCTTTTGCTTTTAGCGTCTCAGCTGCAATAGCTACAGTAGTGTTCACTGGGTTAGTGATGATACCAACACACGCGTTCGGGCAGTTATCAGCTACACCTTCAATTAGGTTTTTAACAATGCCGGCGTTGATGTTGAACAGATCAGAACGATCCATACCTGGCTTACGAGGCATACCTGCTGGAATAAGAACTACGTCTGCTCCAGTAAGTGCTTCAGCTAGGTCATCTTTACCGTGACCGGTTACTTTTACCGCAGTGGGGATGTGGCTCAAATCAACGGCAACACCAGGAACAACTGGCGCAACGTCGTAAAGCGCTAAATCTGAACCTGCTGGCAATTGTGTTTTCAACAACAAAGACAGCGCCTGACCAATACCACCGGCAGCACCTAACACGGCTACTTTCATACCATTTCTCCTATGGGATTACTTCACGTATTTAAACGGAACGTCACACTAATGCAACGCGGGGGAAAACTCAATCACCGGATCGTCTTATTAACGTTATTTATGGCGATTTTTGTACGATATTCATTATCATGAATGATTATGCAAAGAAATTGCGCAAAGTCTACCTGTACGGCACAATATGCGCATACAAAATTCAATTCCTAACGATAACACTTAAAAAAGAAAAGAGCGCTAATGGCAAACGCAAAACAAGAGCAACTCATCAAAGCTTTCAAAGAAATCCTAAAAGCAGAGAATTACGGTTCGCAGGGCGAGATCGTTGACGCTTTAAAAGCACAAGGTTTTGACAATATCAGCCAGTCAAAAATCTCTAGAATGCTGAGTAAGTTTGGTGCGGTACGTACCCGAAATGCCAGAGGAGACATGGTCTACTGTTTGCCTCCTGAATTAGGTATGCCTACCGCCAAAAGCCCACTCAAACAGTTGGTGTTAGATATTGTTCACAACAATGTCATGGTGATTATCAGAACAAGTCCTGGCGCCGCGCAGCTAATCGCCCGCCTTCTGGACTCACTAAGTAAAAAAGATGGTGTATTAGGTACGATAGCAGGCGACGATACCATCTTCATTGCACCGGCCGACGTTTCACAAATTGAGGAACTACGTCAACGAGTTGAGGATTTATTCGAAAACGTGTAACAAACGCTAGAAAACCGCATTTGTATAAAATGCGGTTTTTTGTGGCAATATGAAAATAGCTACTAGGCCAACAGTTTGATAAGCGCATCAGCTGCGGGACGCGACGATGGCGGATTTTGTCCCGTCACTAATAAACCATCGGTGCAAACTTTAACTGCAAAATTATCTGCTTTTTCAAACTTTCCGCCTTTCTTAACTAACTCGTCTTCCACCAAATATGGTACTACTTCAGTAAGCTCCATTGCAGCCTCTTCACTATTGGTAAAACCCGTAACTTGCTTACCTTCAACCAAATATTGGCCGGCAGGTGTTTTCACATCCTTAAGTACGATAGGGGCGTGACAGACGGCACCAACAGGTTTGTTAGCTGCAATAGTGTCTTCGATTAGTTTTATTGAGTGCGCATTATCAGAAAGGTCCCATAACGGGCCGTGACCTCCTGGATAAAACACTGCATCAAACTCATCAGCCCGCACATCTTCAAGTGGGATCGTCGACGCTATGGCACTACGTGCTATTTCATCCTTTGTGTAACGCACGGCATCGTCCGTCATTGCGTCATCCGCTAAACTATTGGGGTCGATAGGTACTTGGCCGCCCATTGGCGACGCAAGCGTGATCGTATAGCCTTGGTCTTTAAATGCATAATATGGCGCTGCGAACTCCTCTAACCACATGCCGGTTTTCTTGCCCGTATCACCCATAATTTCGTGAGACGTCATTACCATAAGCATACGCTTTGTCATAAGCCCTCCTTGCGAGCATTTAAGAATTTAGTGTCAATTTCTTCGGACAACTCGCGTACTTAGATCATTAAAATAACGGAGGATCGTTTAATTACATAATGGTGAGATTAATGGCAGGCATAAAAAAGTGCCACTTCCTGTTAAGGAGAGTGGCACCTAACACTACAAATTGTAGTTAGTGTTTACTACTTCTTAGAAGCGGTAGTTAACACCTACACGCATTGTCCATAATGATGCGTCACCATTCACAAATGTTCTGTTATCAACGTTATTAAACACTGTATTTGATGCTTCTTCCAACACACCCCAATCATCATTTAATAGATTAGTGAAGTTATCAATGACAAAGAATGCATTAGCAGAGTGATCAGAATTGAATGC
>JAXHTT010000081.1:0-16915 GCA_034190055.1 Pseudomonadota bacterium
TGTGGGCTAGACTTAGCCGCTTGCAGGCTGTCTGCGGTCACGTAGTAGATTTTATCCTGACCTTCTTTCATTCGCTCAATATAATCAGCTAATGAAACCGTTTGAGCGTCAGATTCTCCGTGTGTCGAAGCAAAGCGCAACAGACCAGCAATTTTCTCACGGTTGCTGAAGTCTTCCGCTGGGCCTTCTTTTAATACATTACCAAACTCATTCCAGAACGACTGGTACTTATCGCCGTCGTTCTTAGCCATTCTCTCAAGCATTTGTAGAACACGCTTAGTACAACCTTGACGAAGTGCTTGGGTAATCTTGTTGTCTTGAAGGATTTCACGAGACACGTTTAGCGGAAGGTCGTTGCTATCTAGCAAACCTTTAACAAAACGCAGGTAAGTCGGCATAAACTGCTCTGCGTCATCCATGATGAAAACGCGCTGAACGTAAAGCTTAAGACCGTGGTTTTGGTCGCGATTCCACATATCGAAAGGCGCTTTAGAAGGGATATAAAGCAAGCTTGTATACTCAGTTTTACCTTCTACTTTATTGTGCGCCCATGCTAGAGGATCAGCAAAATCGTGAGAGATATGCTTATAGAATTCGTTGTACTCTTCATCAGTAATATCAGACTTTTCACGAGTCCACAGCGCGGTGGCTTTGTTAACTACTTCCCACTCACCAGGCTGAGCTTCAATTTTCTCGCCATCCGGACCTTCACTTTCAGGCACTTCATCTTTCCACATTTGTACAGGAATGCTGATGTGGTCTGAGTATTTGCTTACGATTGAGCGCAGACGCCATGTATCGGCAAATTCTTTTTCATCTTCTCGAAGGTGAAGCGTAATTTCTGTGCCGCGAGTAGGCTTATTGATTTCAGCGATAGTGAACTCACCTTCACCATCTGAAACCCATTCAACACCAGTAGATGCATCAGCACCAGCCGCACGAGTGCGAACAGTAACTTTGTCTGCAACGATAAATGCTGAGTAGAAACCTACACCGAACTGACCAATAAGCTGCGAGTCTTTTGCGCTATCGCCAGAAAGCTTGCTAAAGAAGTCTTTAGTACCAGATTTAGCAATGGTACCTAAATTGGCGATGACTTCATCACGAGTCATACCAATACCATTATCAGAAATCGTAACTGTGTTCGCTTCTTTATCAACGCTAAGTTTTACGTTTAATTCACCATCGTTTTCGTACAGGCTATCATTTTCTAAGGCGCGAAAACGCAGTTTATCTGCAGCATCTGCCGCGTTTGACACTAGCTCGCGTAGAAAAATTTCTTTGTTTGAATACAAAGAGTGAATCATCAGTTGAAGAAGCTGTTTTACTTCTGTTTGAAAACCGTGGGTTTCTTTGTGGGCTGCTTCAGCCATAATCCAATATCTCCTCGTTGAATGGATCACGTTTGATGTTAAACAGGTAAGGTCACTCAACGCACTTTTCAACGTTTAGAACGAAAATTTATTTTCTATTCGCAAACTTTTACGAGAAAAGATCAATACCGCTTGTATAACGAGCGAATCGGTAGGAATTAACTTGGAAATGAAGCAAAGGTTTTATAAAAAGAGAGCGTTTTATTTTATATGTTTAAAACGCTCTGTATCTTAGTTAAAGTTTGCGGCGACCTGAAAAAGCGTGGGTAAGTGTATTACCGTCAATGTATTCAAGTTCTCCCCCAACAGGCACACCATGAGCAATGCGAGAGGCGTCGACGTTGTGACTTGTGCATAGCTGAGCAATGTAGTGCGCCGTTGCTTCACCTTCGACGGTGGGGTTTGTGGCTAAGATAACTTCATTTATCCCACCAGCGGCTAAACGTGCCTCAAGCTCGGTTAAACCAATTTCTTCAGGCCCAACACCATCTATGGGAGATAAATGTCCCATCAATACAAAATACTGGCCTTTATAACTGAGCGTTTGCTCTATTGCTAATACATCTTGGGGACTTTCTACGATACATAATAAACCACTCGCTTCTCTTTCTGGATGGCGACAAATATCGCATAGCTCATCTTCCGTGAACGTTCTGCAACGCTTACAATGATGTATGTGCTCCATGGCATTATGTAGCACATTGCTTAAATCAATCGCCCCAGTGCGATTTCGCTCTAGAAGGTGAAATGCCATTCGTTGGGCGCTTTTATTGCCTACGCCGGGAAGACAGGTCAATGCCTGTATTAGTTCTGAGAGTAGCGGGCTGAACTTCATAATGTTTACTGCTTAGGGATTTGTTCGGTTAGTTTCGGGCTTTCGCGGTATTTAATCACGTTACGCTTCACTTGGTCGAGTTTAACTTCGTATACATTGCCGCCAAATAGGCCTTTGTACTCTTCGTCTGTGAACACAAGAGTGTTGTCATCATAGAAAGTTACGGCCTCTTTTTGCGTTACCACACCGAGGTCGATACGAGATACATCGCCGCTAAAGAAATTATCACCTTCAAAATTCTCAAATAGCCACAAGCTGGTTGAATCTAATAATACCAGCTTTGTTCTATCAGGGCTTATCGCCGCAGACGTTATCCAACATAGCTTTTCTAGTGTGGTACAGGTTTTAAATTCTCCAATTAACTGCGCGTCGAAATTCGCCGCATGATCGCCCACTTTGTATAATTTAGTAATGCCATCAAATGGCTTTGTTCTATTCTTTGTGAACAAGTAAAGGTTGCGTTTGTATTCCACAAAGGCTTCTAAATCGTAATTTTTATCTTCAGGCTTTACTTTACCTTTTCCCATTTCAGGATAAGTAAACTTAATAATCTCTGCTTCCGTGCTATCCCCATGAATATCGATAGGGTTTTCAATTTTATAAATAGTAAGCCAGCGACGTTTGTTGTTATTATTGCCAAAGTCTCCTAAGAAAAAGTGACCAAAACTGTTTTGTGTCATGTCTTCCCAATCAACATTTTTAGCATTTGAAACCGTCACCTCTCTTTCTATGCTGCCATCCTTGTTCAACATATATAGAATCGGTCCGTCCCCGCTATCGTTAATAGCCCACAGCCTTTTGTATTTGTCGAACTCTATTCCAGAAATTTCCTTGAGTTTTGGATCTACCGTTACCGTTTTCATTTTGAACAGTTCGTGCACACTCATAAAAAACAACACGGCGGCGATAGGGAGCAAAAGAACCGTGGTGATAACTAAGCCTTTCCTTAGCACTGCAAACCTCTATTTAGGGTGATTGGTTTTACATTTTCCCTGCACTGTTTATGAGAAAAAACTGCCATAACGCTGGAGGGAATAAAGAATTAATAATATAACGAAAAAGATCAGATTAAAGACCAATTCTAAGCGAAGGAGCACTTTAGTGGGATAGGTAAGTTTCTAATGACAAAAAATAGTACTTGAAGCGGCTTCTTCATTCCTTCTCGTCATCTTATGTAATTTCAACAAGCGGTGAAGCATGTTCTGCTTGAAGGTATTCCATTAATCCGACCAAGTTCAAAGGCTTTGTAAAGTAGTACCCTTGCATAGCTTTGGCACCAATCTTTTTGGCGAAAGATACCTGCTCAATGGTCTCTAAGCCTTCTAACGTGCAAGGCATACCTAGTTTCACACACATAGATACTACATTCTCGATGATAAGGGCTCTGCGTTTTTCTTGCTTATTTTGCAGTGGAAAACCAGGCAGAAGTGAGCGATCAATTTTGATAGCGTCATACGTTTCGTCAGCTAACTCTGATATACAAGAAAAGCCTGTACCAAAGTCATCGATGGAAATAATAACCCCAAGTGCTTTAATTTTGGTAAGTACTTCCCTCGCCTTTGAACTTTGAAGCGTAGATTCAGTTATTTCTATGACTATTCGTCTAGGGTCAATATTATGAAAGGCAAACCGCTCGGCAAATAGCTCAATAACCCCGGTATTCTGTAACTGTACCGGTGACATATTTAGGTTAAATTTTACGTTTGAAAAGCCCCATCCGCTTAATGCTTTGAGTGCAAAGCAGACTTCGTCTAGCATTAGTAACCCAATATCGTGAATATACTTTGTGCGTTCAGCTATAGGAATAAACTTTTCAGGGCTAATCGGGCCATGACTAGGTATATGCCAGCGAGCTAACGCCTCCACAGCTAAAACTTCACCATTCGAATCTATTATAGGCTGAAAGTAGGCTGTGATTTGTTTATTTTGAATTGCGCTTTTAAGCCCTTGTTGAATGAACAGCCTATACTCGATATTTTTCGAAAGATCTTCACTGAATGTGACAACACTATTCTTACCGCCTTGTTTTGCGGAAAACATAGCAATATCAGCATTTTTTAGTAGTACTGTTGGCGACATGTTTTCTGTAGATGACGCTAGACCAATACTTGCTGTAATTTGAAAATCGCCTGATGTTGTCTTAAACACTTTTTTCAGTGAAGAAGATAACCGAGAAGTCATTTTACTTAACAGCTTGTGACAAGTAGTACTTGTCACAACAACGAATTCGTCACCGCCAAACCTTATAACAGTATCATCATCTCGTAGCGATGCTTTAAATCGGCTCGCGCATGCTCTTAATATTTCATCTCCCACCTCATGCCCATGGGTATCGTTAATGAGCTTGAATTCATCGATATCAATAAAAATGATTGAGCAGGGCTCACATGATTCACTATAAGTCTCGACAATACTATTCAAAAGGTTTCGATTTCCAGCACCGGTGAGGGCATCAGTGAATGCAAGGTACTTGAGTTGACTTTCCGATGACTTTAGTTCTGAAACATCGGTAAGAATGGCGACGAAATTAGTTTCTCCATCATCAAAATTAAATGAAGTTACCGACATGGTTAAATGAAACCTTCGTCCTCCGCTTACAATAGTGAGCTCTGTCCTTAAACCGTCTTCCAGATAGTCTGGGCGAGGATCGTGTTTTCGCGCTCTAGGAAAAACATTGTTTATGTGAGTAGAAATAAGGTGCTCAGCTTGGGTGCCTAGCATTTCGCACAAGGATTGGTTAGCTTTAATTATGAGACCTTCAGCATCACAGACTAAAACACCCTCTTTAATCTCACTTACAATCTTATCTGCAACACTCAGGTTTGACTGAGTATTCTGTAGGATAGATATATCTTGTATGCCGCCAATTTGAACATAGTCTTCGCCCCACCCAATATCGGAAAGGACAATCTGAAACCATTTAGTCGGTTGACCTTCAATTTTTAGTTGCAGCGTCGTGAGGTAATTGGACTTTAACTTTATCGCCTCTTTTAATTCGGACTCCTTTTCTTCGGGAAACAACGAAAGGAAACTGGATATTGGCATTTTGCGTGGAAAATCGAAAAGATTTTCTACACTCTCTATAACGACAGACTGAGTAGAAGTATCAACTTCTAACACGCCCAACTTCGCAATTTTTGAGGCCATTGCAAAACGCCTATTAGAAGAAGCAAGCGCTTTTTCGGTTTTTTTTCTTTCCAGCGCAACTTGAATAGTTGTAGTAAGCGATAGCATTCCGTAAGGTTTTACGAGATATCCATACGGAGAGATTGCTAGCGCATTAGAAATTGTCGTGTCATCACAATAGGAGGTACTGAATACTACTGGTACTTTAAACCTCTCTGTAACGCTCTTGGCAACTCTAATACCAGAATCTGAACCACCCAAATCGATGTCCATCAAAATGAGATCGGGAATGCTTTTTTCAACTAACGCATACAATTCACTTTCCGTCTTTGCTATGCCCAATACCTGCATATCTGCTTCGGTCAGCGCGTTTTTAACGTTCATCGCTTCTACTAAATTGTCTTCAACAATAAGTATCAAGGGGCGAGTAATATCAGTCACAAATTTATACCTTGAAACCAAAAGCTTCGATAGATCGCTTTAGCAACGTAGTGTCGACGGGTTTGGTTAATATATCAACATCATATAACTCGTCTGGCAGTTCTATTGCTGCTCCGTAACCCGTTATAAAAAGAAAGGGTATTGATAACTTTTGTATCTCGATGCCTAACTGAAAGGTATTTTCATTTCCTAAGTGGACATCCAAAAACATCATTGAAGGTTTACCTTTCGCTAACGCTGCTCTTGCAGAACTGATGTCTCCAAAAATTTCAATTTTATCAATTCCCAGTCTTTTCAGGTGTTTTTTGAGATCTAGTGAAATAAGCAGATTATCTTCCACTATAAAGGCGCTTGTGAGGATTTTTTCCGGTTTGGATATGTTAACTATCTGAGACTGTCCCTTACTGATATTTCGTGGAGCAACAGCACTGTCAGTCGCGGATTCTATGTATTTACTAGGAATTGTAAACTTAGCACTAAGTCCCGTAATTTCAGTGCTTAACATTGCCTGTCCTTTCAATTCATGAGGAATAACCGACCTTATAACCGTCATTCCAAACCCTTCCTCTCCTAGCCCATGTAGGGGTGGACCTCCTAACTCTTTCCACTTTATAACACAGCCTTCCTCGCCTACTTCCCAAGTAATAGCAACGTTGCCATCGTTACTTGTGGCGCTTAAGGCTCCATATTTTGCTGCATTCGTGATCATCTCGTGGAAAACTAATACTATAGGGGTAACAGCATAAGGCACGAGGTATATGTCAGGCCCTTCTATTTTAAACGACGACTCATCTATCATGTAAGCTTTAAGCTCGTTATGAAGTAGCTCCTTGAATCTTACACTGCTGTACGAGGCATGAGTTAACTGATCATGACCTAGAGCAAGTGCTGAAATTCGTGACGATAAGGAGATAACAAATTCGTCAATATCTTTCTTGTTTTGCGATGTCTGTCCGATAATCGCGCTCACTAAGTTTAGGATATTACGAACTCGGTGATTTAATTCACCAATGAGTAACTCGAGTCTTTTTTTCGCCTCACGTTGCAATTGCTCTTTTTCGTGTAAGTGGCGAATTGTTAATTCCATCACTCCTAGTCTAATAGATTTAGCACGTTCAATATCGAGCGTGGTCCAAGGAGTAGAGGTTGACTCATTAGTCTCTACCCATTTTTCAAAACTCGCCCTTGGAGTAAGTACCTCTTCACCGTCTTTCAATTCAACACGCTTCGACGGATTGCCCGCCCAAGACACTTGCTTGACCACTGATTTTCTGAAAAGAAAAATATAGTCCATTGGCTGACTAGAGATTTTAAGTGCTAAAACCCCTGCCACTTGTGTATCTGCTAACGAGTCATCAATGTTTGCCAAATTGTCAAATTGGTGGATTTCCTCATCTGGAAGTTCGGCTAGTATTGCTGTCAGCCGTTTAATTTTCCGAGAGCTAAATGCGGCACCCGACTTAGTATATTCACTGCTAAAAATACAGCCAATACCGTCGATATCTATAAGCGTCTTAAGCAAAGAAAGTTGTTCTACAATGGCGTTGTTTAATGACCTGCCCAGAGATAGGTTGCTAAGTACGCGGGCAAAGGTTGCATTCGCTTTTTCACTAACTCTTATGCGTTCATTAACAAGCCTTCTCGATAATTCTAGTGAAAACATTTCTGCAAAAAGCTCTAGCTGAGCGACTAACCGGCCAGGGATGACTTTTTTACTGTTGTGATGACAAGCAATTAGTCCCCACAATTCGCCTTCAACAATAAGCGATATCGACATAGAAGCGCCGACTTTCATATTTTTAAGATATTGAATATGGACTTCCGACACCGCTCTTAGACGTGAAAGTGAAAGATCGATATTATCTGCGTGTTCTATATTTTGCCCTATGATGCTGTAGGTTTCACCATTGACATCAGATATGGTTCTAATAAGGTTTTTCTTGTAGAGCTGTCTTGCTTGGCGAGGGATATCAGAGGCCGGGTAACGCAACCCCAGAAAAGGCGTCATATCGCTAGAGGTTGATTCAGCAATCACCTCGCCGGAGCCATCTGCTAAAAATTGATAGAGCATTACCCTATCATGGCCCGTCGCTGTTCTTACACTTTCAACCAAGCCTTCATAAAGGTCATCAAGCTCAGAAAACATTGACATTTGAGCCATTAGTGCAGTAATTACACCCTCGTATTTACCAGCACTTTCTAGTTTTTCGAATTCAAGAATTAAATGCTCTGCACTTTGATGAATACACAGGTCGAAGTTGTCTTCGCTATGAGGTATTGAAATTGAATGAAGGTAAGTTGCTTTACTCAGGATCATCGCCTGACTCTGCGCGCCTCGAATTGCATGCACAAGCTTACGGTCTAGTATTTCCCAAAGACTTTGGCCGATTAGGTTATCACGAGACACATTAGCGAAATGCTCTAGGTTTTCCGATAAATGAGTAACCACACCCGCTTTATCCACAATAATCATGAAACCGTGACTCTGTATCTTACCTAAAAGATGGATCGGTTCTTTATCGCATTGATTCACTAATGATAAAAGTTCGCTAGCTTTGTTGTGCATTATATTTGTTCCAACCGCTATATGTAGTCGACTCTATCAAGAGTCTAAAGGCCATCAAGCGTTAGAAAGCCCCCATTAGAAAAACTTTAAGACAAAAGTAATCTAAATATAGACTAGGAATTGGTTAACCTAAACTTTTAATGCGCTTTTGTTAATATTAGTGTAGATATAAACAAACGTGTTTGTTTAAGATGAAAAGCGTGAATAATGGGATGGAACTGCCGTTGTTCGAGTCTATGCTGGCGAATTAGATTTAGCGTCGGGTGTAATTAGAAGGTCATTAAGTGCGTTAAATATGAAGAGCAAATGTTAAAAAGCTCCGGTATATCACCAGAGCTTCATAAGAACTGACCACTTGCTGATGCATTGAAGCCCAGCGCGTATGAATGTTTAAGGTCTAGAAACCCGGCATTTTGAAGCCAGGAGGTAATGGCATACCGCCAGTTACATCACCCATCTTCTCTTTGCTCGTCTCTTGAACGCGACGGACCGCGTCGTTAAACGCTGCGGCAACCAAGTCTTCAACCATGTCTTTATCATCGTCCATCAATGAATCATCAATGTCTACACGGCGTACATTATGATTACACGTCATGGTTACTTTAACCATGCCTGCACCCGCTTCACCGGTTACTTCAATTTTAGCTAGGTCATCTTGTGCTTTTTGCATGCGCTCTTGCATTTGCTGCGCCTGCTTCATGATATTGCCCATTCCACCTTTAAACATAATTTTTGTCTCGCTTCGTTTTGGTGTTAATAATTTTGCTATCGCGCTTTAACCGAATCGGTTAGCACTGACGCATCGAAAGTTGATAGCAATGTTTGAATTGTATCATCGGTTTCAATAACCGAGTGTGCATGCGCGTGGCGCATGGCTTGAATCTCTTGTTGTAACGCAAAGGGTGTGGATGCTGGTTTACCTAATGCAATATTGACCTCAACATTTTCACCCAGTCCATGATGGATTGCATCAACCAATTGCTTTTTCGCACTATCATTTAGTAAGTGTGTCTGACTATGGTCAATTTCAAGGGAAACTTGATTGCCGTTGCGAGAAAATGATGCATGCAGCACCAGCTGTTTAAGTAAGCCAGCAACCGGCATTTGCTCAACCAGATTACTCCACTCGTCAATCTGGCTTGCGTGAGTTAACTTGCTTCCATCACTCAAGTAGGCTTTTAATTGCCCGTCATAAGTATTGCTTAGTGGCGTGTCAAAATTGAGTGCATCGCGTACAAAAGAACGCTCGCCGCCATTATTCGCTTGTTCTGGAGTATTGTCGTAATTTACATGACTATTTAAATGGGCTTCAGCATGGCCAGTATCTTCAAAGTGTTGAGGTGGCTGATTATCGTAATCTGTAGCCCAAGGAGGCACATCTTCGTTAGGCTTTACTTGACTTGGCTCCGCTTCAGCATCGTCATTTGAAAAAGGCATATCCTCTTCAAATTCATCTAAAGTAAAGTCACTCGTGTCGTTTCCGCTAGCATGATTCCTTTCAAATTCGCTAGTTTTCATAGCGTCAGAAGAGTAAGCTTGAGAGCGTTCTAAAGGTAAGCCTGAATTTGCACTTTGCTGAGGCTCTTCACCGTGTGCAGTGGTATTGCCTTTATGCTCTGAATTGCCATCGATAGGCTCAGGTCTATGACTTGGAAGCTCAGAGCCACTATTTAAGGGCAAAGGGCTGTCCCCAGATCCAATAGGGTCTACATCATCAGTCTCAATTTCGTTATCGGCACTGTCCTGCTCAGCACTATTGTCGTCACTCTTGTTAATTCCATTTGCAGCTTGAGCAGTACTCAAGGCCTCGGCTTTACTTCTGGTAAAGCGCGCTTGAATATCACTTGCACTTTCAGTCTTGGCATTTGCTGCACTGGTACTTTTTGCTTCTGCGTCTTGTGCTTTTCTTTGCTTTAACTTTTGACGAAGTGCCAACATATCAGCCGTAGAAGTAAGCTGCTCTTCAGCGGTTAAAGAGGACGCTTCGTTCTCGTGCGCCAACGAATCGCTGTTTTTATCAGAGCCTTCAGCGTCATAAGAGCCTTCAGCGTTATGAGAGCCTTCAGCGTCATAAGAGCCCTCAGCGTTATGAGAGCCCTCAGCGCTTTGAAAACCTTCAATACCTAAAGAGCCATCATCTTCTGACGAAGGTGGCATATCGTCCATGTACGCATCTAACGGAGGTCCATCGAGGTGTTGTGCTGCTTCGTTATGAGGCGCACTGACTTCACTTGGCATTAGTTCATGCTCTGCGGCAACGCTTTCTGTTTGTACCGTTTGCACCGCGGTGTTTTCTACGGATAGTTCTTCAATAGACGAAGTTGGAGCTGGCTTTACGCATTCATCATCATGTGAAGCATCACGCTCAAGTGCTGTTATTTGAGTCGTCGTTGCACCTGACTCTGCATGAGGTAGCGCCGACTGAGTATCACTTTCACTCAACGCGTTTTCATCAACAGCTGCTTGTTCCTGATGTTGCTGTGATTCAAATGAAGACGTCGATTGAGGCTTTTCCTGCCGCTCTTTTTCAATTTTTGATGTAGCAAGTGAGTCTAGGGTAGATGGCGCACTTCCTGACGACTGAGCAGAGGTAGATTCAACCGATAGATGTGAAGACGTCTCCTCCTGCACATTGGTTGCAGAAGTTTCGCTTAACGGCGCTTCCTCCTGCTTACCGACGTTTCCCGGGCCACCACTGGAAGAAGCATGTTCTACAGGTAAACTATGCTCACTCCTCCCGTTTTCAACCTCACTTGCGGTATCACTGATGGGCTTATTTGGAGCAAACGACATCATGCGCATCAATGTCATTTCAAACGCACTTTTTCCATCAGCTGCAAAAGGTAAATCTTTTCTACCTTGCAGTGCAATCTGATAGAGCAACTGCATTTGCTCAGCTGGAATGGTCTTCGCTAATTGAAATATCGCTTTAGCCGACGTAGTTTCTAGCTTACAGGCTTCTGGCACCCACTGGGTTAACGCTATTTGATGTAGCAGGCTGGCCAATTCGCTGTGAACGTTGTCATAGTCAGGCGCTTGCTCTGCAATATCATTAACCAACTGCAATACATCAGCGGGGCTTTTGCTTACTACTGCGTGAATGACTTTAAGCAACTGGTTCTTGTCCATCAGCCCCAGCATATCGGTTACTACCGATGCCAAAACCTGATTTCCACCTTGCGCAATAGCTTGGTCAGTTAAACTCAGCGCATCACGCATACTGCCTTGGGCGGCTCTTGCCAAAAGCGCTAACGCTTGTGGCTCGAAAGGTAGCTTTTCATGCTCTAAAATATGCTGTAGCTGCCCAACAATCTGCTCCCGAGACATAGCTTTCAGATTAAACTGCAAGCAACGGGATAAGATGGTTATAGGAAGCTTTTGAGGATCGGTGGTCGCCAGTAAGAACTTAACGTGTGGAGGTGGCTCTTCCAGCGTTTTTAACAGCGCATTAAAGCTGTGTTTTGAAAGCATGTGTACCTCATCGATAAGGTACACTTTGTAACGCCCGCGAGTGGGTTTGTATTGCACGTTATCAAGAAGCTCGCGAGTATCCTCAACTTTGGTTCTTGATGCAGCGTCAATCTCTAACAAATCAACGTAGTTGCCCTGCTCTATCTCTTTACAGGTGTTACATTGACCGCAAGGGTTTGCCCCTTGTCCTTCTTCGCAGTTAAGGCTTTTCGAAAAAATACGTGCAATGGTAGTTTTACCTACGCCTCGCGTACCTGTAAACAGATAAGCGTGATGTAGACGGTCGTTATCCAAAGCATTTGAAATGGCAGAGACAACATGTTCCTGACCCACAAGTTCACTGAACTTGCCCGGTCGCCACTTCCTTGCTAGTACCTGATAACTCATTATTACGTATTTCGCCTTTTGCTAATTATGCTTTATAGCGATTATTCGCCTTCGAACTCACAAATAGAGTAGCTTTCTATATCAAGCGCACTCAATTTCTTTTCGCCACCTAGGTCCGGTAAATTAATCACAAAACCTGCGTGATTTATTTCACCGCCCAATGAACGAATTAGTTTTGCAGAAGCGGCTATCGTTCCACCTGTTGCAAGTAAATCGTCAATAAGAAGGACTTTATCACCTGGCTCAATGGCATCTTTATGGATTTCCAATGTATCCATGCCATATTCAAGCTCGTAGCTCTCGCTAACTACTTCACGAGGAAGTTTGTTGGGTTTTCTCACTGGAACAAAACCAATGCCCATTTCGATGGCCAATGGCGCACCAAAAAGGAACCCGCGTGCTTCAGTACCTGCGATCTTGGTAAATCCCATACCTTGATACTTTTCTACAAGTAACGAGATACAGCTACTAAATGCTTTGTGATTTTCTAAAACGCTGGTCACATCTCTAAATAAAATACCTGGCTTTGGATAGTCAGGTACGGTTTTCACTACTGATTTAATATATTCTGCAGTCACAATTATGCCTTGAATGTCTGCGTTATAACCAGAAGGTGAACCAGCCGGCGATGATATGCATCAACGGAAACGCGATTAGAGTTACTAGCGATGCTAGAAAGTACCACTTGTTATAGACTTCTTTGAAATCTGAATTGTCAGCCATTTGCACTACCTAAACAATTTTGTGAACAAAAAAATGGTGCTAAATGTTAATCGAAAGCAAGCCCGATTGACAGCGCTAATATGATCGATCGCTCACTTTCAGACCAGATCCTGGCGAAAGTTTAATATAAAGCAGGTAAATGGTAATGGTTAGTTAGGATACTGGAATCAGTATTCCTTTTTGTAACATGTCAGTGAGGGTCTGGTTCATACCATTTATAAGCACGTTTGAAGGAATTTGGGGAAGTTGTTGGCACAACGACTCAGCTAATTGTTCTATTTCCATTCCCAGTTCATTTTGTTCCAGCGTGTTGACTAAAATAGCCGTCACCGGATTAACATGAGCAAATTGAACGTCAAACTCACGGTCTCTGTAAACAACGTAGAACTGCTGTTCTTGGACAGGTTTCTCTGGGATATAATCCTCACCAATTAAATGGACTTCAAACTGGTATGCCGCCAACGATGCATACGGTGACACCCTGATTGCGGTAAAGTTATCTCCTTGTTGATAGAACTCAACATTGTCTTCATTTTTTCTGATACTAACGTCAAGCTCAAGCCACTCATAGTGTGCAAGCTCTGCAGCAAAGTCGGGCAAAGTAATAGAGAAGGTTGGCTCTGTTGAAAGATACTCAACGAACTCTTTACTTATTTCAGCAAAATAAGGAGACCGGCATTCGTGCTCAATAAAGAACTGACGCACAATACTCCCCCACCCTTTTTCGCCATGCTGCTTAACCACAATAGATTTTAAAACTGGAAAACCGGTACTGACGAAGTTATCAATGTTGTTAAAAAACAGGGACTGATAGATTTTCATTCGACGAATGTTGTCAGCGTCGGTATCACAAAATGTCTGTGGGTCTTTGATCGCATCAACGAACGTTTTTTGAGTGGTTTGAAATGACTGAGTCACGCGACACTTCCTTTAACGTTTGACACTCTAACAGCTTCGCATTTCGCTTGAATTTGCTTAATTTTCTTCACTTCTGCCAGTAATTCGCTTAATGGCGGAATATTAAAATCACGCTCTAGTAACGTCGGAAATATGCCGTGAGTGAGGTAAGCGTGCTCCAACAAATCCCAAACGGGCTCAATGACATCTGCCCCGTGGGTATCGACCTTTAAATCCTCAGCTTCATCATAGTGACCAGCAATATGGCCATACACAATTTTGTCTGAGGGCAATCCATTTATAAAGGCTTTCGCATCGTATTTATGGTTGATACTGTTTACGTAAACATTGTTTACGTCGAGAAGCATTTTGCAACCCGATTCTTTTAATATGCTCTTGGTAAATTCAAGCTCATCCATCTCTTGACCTGGTGCAATGTAATAAGAAACATTTTCTAATACTAGGGGTCGTTCGATAATATCTTGAACTTGAACAACTCGTGACACAACGTGCTTTATCGCTTCTTCAGTAAAAGGAATGGGCATCAGATCGTACATATGTCCATTGCCGGAACAAAAGCTCAAGTGCTCGCTGTACAATGCAATATTATTTGCATCCAAGAATCGTTTAACGGTTTTTACAAACTCGACATCTAGTTTGTCGCTACTTCCGATAGACAAAGATAAGCCATGAGTTGTAAAGGGAGCTTGCGAAGACGCTTGCTGAAATTGTTCTTGGTACTTCCCACCAAGTGGGATCCAATTCTCAGGGGCTACTTCCCAAAAATCGACCTCAGAAGGCAATGTAGGTAAAAGCGCTTTTAGCATTTCCCGGCGAAACCCAAGACCTGCACCACTGATGTTTTTCATATATTCCCCTTTACCGCATGGGATTGCACAATAGCAACGTACGTTATAAGACAAAAATGGCCATCATTCGACAGCCATTTTTTGCAAAGTGTAACTCATGTAGCCTTCATCATTCTATTTCAGACTACACGATGTTTTTCTAATTGCGATTACATGCTACCGCATTTGCCTTCGCCGCACTTGCCTTCTTTACCAGCTTTCTTGTCGCCGCCACATTTACCTTCGCCGCACTTGCCTTCTTTGTCAGCTTTCTTGTCGCCGCCACACTTACCTTCGCCACACTTGCCTTCTTTTTCAGCTTTCTTGTCGCCGCCGCACTTACCTTCGCCACACTTGCCTTCTTTCTCTGCTTTGTCGCCGCCGCATTTACCTTCGCCGCACTTGCCTTCCGCAGCGAATTGGCTGTAACCAGACTCTAGTGCTTGCATACCAAATGGATTTATATCTGCTACTGCAACTGTTGACGCCAAAGAGCCAATTACAACTGCGCCTAATGCTGTCGCTACTGATGATTTTTTGATTTGTTTCATTATTTTACCCTCAATAATATAAGTCATGTTTGACGCACAGTAAGCGCGTGTATTTAAGAAGACCTTCCCATCCGCAACGAAATTTCATAAAAAATTAACTTTTTTTCAAGTAACCTCTATATCAATGATTTCGTTTAAATTTATTAAGGTATACAAAAGCGCTTACTAGCACTTCATCATTTATAAACTAACGGTTCTGTTACTTATTCATAGTTTGAATTTGTTCTATCACCGTATTACTTTCAGAAAGCTTAAATAGACCTGTTAGTTTTCCAAGTAACTCAGATTTCCTTTTACTCTTGTTAGATACAGCAAAGAAAGTTGGAATATCGCGACGCATTGATACAGTTAAACCACTAACATTATCGGGTTTACGTTCTATGTAATAGAGATAAGGCGCTTCATAAGTCACCAAGTGCGTTGTGCGAGCAAATTGGAACAGTTGAATAGCGTCAGTACTATTAGGCATATCAAAAAATGTATAGTCGCTATCTGCAAGTTCTTGCCTCAACCCAACATAATCATAACCTCTTATTGCAGCGACAGTTTTGCTGCCCTCTAGGTGTGTATTTGTCGACAAAACTAGCGATAGGTAGCTAAACGGCTTTTCAACAAAAGTTACATGGTCTTCTAACGCTTTGGTGCTTTTAACATTAAGGGTTATGTCTACTTTACCTTGTCGAATTCGCTTAAAAAGACGAGCGGGAGGCGGGCACTCCACAATTACTTTATACCCTACTAACTCGAGAATCGTTCTTGAAATAGTTACAGCGTCGCCGTGACAACCAAACCCTTCATTATTTTTAATAACCAATGGAGGAAACTCAACTACCCCAAGTACGATGGTATTATCTTTACTGCGCTGTTCGCTTGCTTCTTGTCCATTTACAAAACTCGACAAAAACAACAAGACAACAGACAAACTAATTTTCAAGAACATTGGAAGCCACTTTCTAAAAGTCGAAGCGTTTACTATCGTTAGACTCTTTATATTAAAACTAGTGAATAAAAGATAGATGAACAAGAAACCAATACACGTTAGCAGGTATCAATTACTTTACGTTTACGTTCTGAACTTATGATAGAAAAGTTAAAAAAAGTACCGCTACAGGTTGAGGCTCAACTCAAGGCAATAATGGAGTTTAGCTTGGGAGAAAGGGGATTAATGTACTCTGACCTCATTATTTTTGTTTCTTCCAAACGCAAAAAACCCGCCGTTAGGCGGGTTTCTTTTAATGGGACCTGGCAGTGTCCTACTCTCACATGGGGAAGCCCCACACTACCATCGGCGCTAATACGTTTCACTTCTGAGTTCGGAATGGAGTCAGGTGGTACCGTATCGCTATGGCTGCCAGGAAAAACTTTTAGTGCAGAATCATGATGCTTTTTATCATGACTTCTGCGCAAGGAGGACCAACAATACTCTCTGGAGCATGTTTAATCATCGTTGCTTAATAACTAACAAATCGGAAAACTGGATATCAATTCAATCAGTGAGTAACTACTTTTCACTCTACTTTCTGCTCATTTTTCAGAGCTTAGCTTGTCTACAACACTTCCAAAAGCCTAAAGCTTTTTGGGCGTTGTATGGTTAAGCCTCTCGGGCAATTAGTACAGGTTAGCTTAACGCCTTACAACGCTTCCACACCCTGCCTATCAACGTCATCGTCTATAACAACCCTTCCAGACCTTAAAGG
>JAXHTT010000082.1:0-16808 GCA_034190055.1 Pseudomonadota bacterium
GCGCATATGGCTTAATTACCATGTGACACAAAACTTCACCTTGGAAGAAGTGGAGAAAACCGTCGATAAAATGGAAGCTTACCTTTATGAAAATCAAGAACGCTTTCACATTAAACAGGTCTATACCTATTTTACTGCCGGCCATGCTGTGAGCGGTATTACGCTTAATGACGAACTAGCCGTCAGTGTAGGAAAGATTAAGGAGGATATTCGTGAAAACATGCCTTCATTTGTGCGTGCTCGCCCCTCCTTCCAATGGGATAGCGGCAACGGTGGTGGCGTAAGAGTAACGCTGTTGGGTGAATCGTCCGAAACCTTGCTAGACATTTCAGAGCAAATAGTTCCTATTCTTTCAACTATTGAAGGGTTGGAGGATGTAAAAGCCGACACGGGGTCTACCCGCGATGAGGTTCAAATATGTATAGACAGAGAGAAAGCAAACCGCTTTGGCGTACAAATAAACGATGTAGCTAAACTTATCTCTACAGCACTACGCGGCAGTAATTTACGTACATTCCGTTATGGTGACGCTGGAGAAGTAGCAGTGCAGCTTAAATTTGGCAGCGATATTCAATCCTCGCTAAGTGAACTTAAGAACATCAATATTGGGTTTACTCAGGGTCAATCGGTAACACTGAATATGATTGCAGACTTCTCTGTGGTACCGCAGCTTTCGCAAATTAACCGCAACTATCGTCAAACAGCGCTAGCTATTGGTGCAAATCTAGCGGGTGAAACCACCACCGAACAAGCTCGTGAACGCATAGAACAAGCATTAGCTAATATCGAATTGCCGACAGGCTACAAGTGGACGCTTGACGGCAGCTTCTCTCGCCAGAATGAAGCCAATGCCGTAATGCAAATGAATATGCTACTAGCACTTTGCATGATCTACGTTGTAATGGCCGCGCTGTTTGAATCGCTAATCCTCCCAACGTCTGTAATCACTTCCCTACTGTTTTCATTTACAGGTGTTTTTTGGGCATTTATGGTTACAGGTACATCTATGTCTATCATGGGGATGATTGGCATGCTGATCCTGATGGGTATTGTGGTTAACAATGGCATCGTATTGGTGGACAGAATTAATCAGCTCATCAATGAAGGTCTGTCGCTGTATGACGCAGTGATTGAAGGATGTATGACACGTATCAGGCCTATTCTGATGACAGTAGCCACAACAGTTTTAGGGCTTATTCCACTCGCGATGGGCAGTACTCGAATTGGCGGCGACGGTCCTCCCTACTCACCTATGGCCATTGCAATCATTGGTGGGCTGGTGTTCTCAACACTAACCAGCTTGTTCTTGGTACCACTTGCTTACGTGTTGCTACTAAAACTTAGGTTTAAAACGCAGCGATTGTTTAAAACCAGTAAAGCGCGTGTAGCCACGTATATTAAAATCGCCAATTAAGGCGCATGTTAAAGCAAAAATAAGACAAAAAGCGGGTCTAGTTTTCACCATTTACGTCAACGGGATTGACGATGAGTGTAAGCTAGCCCGCTTTTTCTGGATCAATCGTAACCGCTACCACGCCTTAGCTTCGCGATGTTAGATATTCATGTACCGCATCAGCGTGACGCTCTTCAGAAAATTCAATAAGGCTACTTCCATTACATGTTAGGCCTTCCTCAGACGTTACCATGCGCAATACTTCACGTTGGCTAGCGCCAATACGACCTACGTTACGTGAAAGGCTTGAGCGAAGTACTCTTACGTCATCGTTGATAACCGCTTTACAAAACCCTGCAAATTGGGTTTCGCCTACGAAGCGAATGTCTTTTGACTCTGCGGCTGCATTTGCGTTGATGCTAAAAGCAACAGTCGCCGTGGCGGCAATAGCTTTAATTAAATTAGATAATTTCATTTTAAAGTCCTCAATGTGTGGTTAAGGGTGATGTACAAGTTTGTGGCAAACTCTCTAGTTAAGTTGAGCAAAGTTGAATGAATCAACAATTCGCTCAACGCCCTTTATTTATGCATCAAGAATTAAAATTTTTCTGTTGAATGATTGTGTAACTCGGGTAAATGCCTGGTAAATCAAGTTGTTACACTGTTGTTACCATGCTAACTCATTGAATTACTTGGTATAACATAAATTCCATATTACTAATATATCTAGCCAATATATTTATAGGAAAAAAGAAGTATAAGACTTAAGTATAAAAAAGCCCCTTTCGGGGCTCTAAAACTGTAATTTTAACAAAATTAATGATAATTGCGCGTATTTATTGCGCTAAAAATTACCCGTTTTCGTAATTTAATTACAGAAAACGAAGTGAACTATTCATATTTACGCTCGCGCTTAGTCTCAATTGCATCAATATAAGCGTGCCACGATGCATAGCCGATAATCGGCATGAGCACGATGAAACCCACGAAACCGGTCACATAGCCAATTGCTACTGTGGTGAAAATAATCGCTCCCCAAATGAGCATGGGTACCTTATTCAACCACACCGCATTCACACTGGTAAGCACTGCAGTTGCAAGATCAACTTTACGCTCCATTAAAATAGGTTGGGTAAACGCCGTAATAAATAGCATTGCCAGTGTAAAACCCGCACCAACAATTGTGCCTAGCGCTAAAAATGGTAATAAGCTTTCTAAATCGTTTTCGATATAAGGCGGATAAAGTGCATGGATTAGCGATGCAACACGCAACCAGAATATCATCATCACCATAAGTAAAATGGCAAAGCCCCACTCGTTAAACGCATTTCTGCGCATTGAATGGCGTAACGTGGGCTTATGGCCTTTCTCCATTTCCCAGCTCACATCATAAAGACCAGCAGCCAGAAATGGACCTACCAACATAAAGCAAACAATGGCGGGTAAAATAACTAAGTGCCAACCTGTCATTTCAACCAAGTACATAATGAACCACGGAATAACCGCGAAAAGAACGCCATAAAACAATGTGAGCCCCGGCGCACGCATAGCGTCTCTTAACGCTAGAGACAACCATTTTATCGGGTCGCTGACGTCTAATTCTTTACAGGGAATAACGCGTGCTATACCACTTTGCGTGATCGCATTCTCTGGTGTTTCTTTGAAATGGTGGGACATATTCTTATCACCTCTGCTTGTTAGCCTGTTAGTTACTAACGCGTTTTTTATACACGCCTTATTACTACGATAGGCGCAGAATGAAAAGTTCACAAGCTATTAACATAAATTTTATACTTAAGTGACAAGTGGATCATTCATCTCGTTATATGGTCAATAAATAGCCACTTAATGAAAAAAGTGGTGTTTAAAACAGAAATACTGCAAAAAGGCCATCGCATATGGTTTTGTATTGCGATAATCTCAGGGTATGTAAATCAACCAGATAGACCATGAAAACTGTATCTCGCTCGCATAAATTAGATAACGTTTGTTACGACATTAGAGGCCCCATTGCTGCGCAAGCACGTAAAATGGAAGACGAAGGACACCGTATATTAAAGCTTAATATCGGTAACCCCGCCCCATTTGGATTTGAAGCCCCTGACGATATCGTAAAAGACGTTATTCATAACCTGCCTACGTCTCAAGGATATTCAGACTCGACAGGAATTTATGCTGCCCGTGTGGCCGTGATGCAGTACTACCAGCAGCGCAACATTAAAGACATCCGTGTAGACGACGTTTATATTGGTAACGGCGTATCTGAGTTAATTATGATGGCAATGCAAGCGTTGCTTAATCATGGCGATGAAGTGCTTATTCCAAGCCCTGATTACCCGCTTTGGACAGCAGCAGTTAGCCTCTCGTCAGGTTCACCCGTTCATTATCGCTGCGACGAGCAAGCAGGCTGGTTCCCAGATATTGACGACATAAAAAGTAAGATCACCAGTAAAACTCGCGCGATCGTACTGATCAACCCTAACAACCCTACCGGTGCAGTTTACGACAAAGCCCTTTTACAAGATGTGGTTGAAGTCGCCCGCGAACACGGACTTGTTGTATTTAGCGACGAGATTTACGACAAAATTCTTTACGATGAAGCAAAGCACACCAGTATTGCTTCACTGGCTGACGATGTGTTTTTTGTTACCTTTGGCGGCTTGAGCAAAAACTACCGTGTGGCGGGCTTTCGTTCAGGTTGGCTAGTTGTCAGCGGCAATAAGCGATTAGCGTCTGACTATATTGAAGGGCTTAATATCCTATCTTCAATGCGAATGTGCGCGAATGTACCTTGTCAAAGCGCTATTCAAACAGCATTAGGCGGCTATCAAAGTATTGACGACTTGGTAAAGGAAAACGGGCGCCTTCGCATTCAGCGCGACGTAACTACAGATATGCTAAACGGCATTGATGGTATTTCGTGCGTTAAACCTAAAGGTGCCATGTATTGTTTCGCCAAAGTAGATGAGAAGAAATTCAACATTCAAAACGACGAACAAATGGTGCTGGATTTATTAAGTTCTGAAAAAATTCTGCTGGTACACGGTCGCGCGTTTAACCTGACTGAAGGCACATACTTCCGATTAGTATTTTTACCCCATAGCGATGTGTTAGTGCCTGCGCTCCATCGTATAGGCAACTTCTTTAGAACCTATAAGCAAGGGGCGTAGCGTGAGTGATAAAAGCCACTTTTTTGCCCATCTAGCGCGTCTAAAGCTTATTAATCGCTGGCCGTTGATGCATAACGTGCGAACAGAAAATGTGCAGGAGCACAGTTTGCAAGTGGCCATGGTAGCCCATGCACTCGCATTAATTAAAAATAAGTTTTTTGGCGGTACACTAAATCCTGACCGCATTGCAACCATGGCAATATTTCACGATGTGTCGGAAGTACTCACCGGAGACCTCCCTACCCCAGTGAAATACTTTAACCCTGCGATTAAAGAAGAATATAAAAAGATCGAAAAAATTGCAGAGAACAAGCTAATTGAAATGGCGCCAGAAGCGTTTCGTGAAGATTATGCGGCGCTTATTGACCATCACTACCACAGTGAAGAAGAAGCCTTTATTGTAAAAGCAGCTGATGTACTTTGCGCTTACCTTAAAACCCTTGAAGAATTAGCTGCTGACAACCAAGAGTTCAAACTGGCGAAGAAACGATTGGATAAAACCCTTAAAGAATATCATTCTGAAGAGGTGGACTACTTCTTAACACGTTACGTACCAAGCTTTTCTTTAAGCCTTGATGAAATTACGCAAGACGATATGTAAGTAAGGCGATAGCCCCTAAATTACTATACTGACGTAACAGAAGTAGCAAGCACAATATGGCAGCGAGGTTTTTTTGGCAACAAGCGAATGGGAATTAGCATTACACGAACGTCGTTTACCCCGTAGCGAAATAAGGGACGGCGATCACCGTAATCCATATCAACGTGATAAGGCACGCGTTCTGCACAGCGCTGCCTTCCGCCGGTTACAGGCGAAAACCCAAGTGCTCGGTGTCGGGCTTAGCGACTTCTATCGCACGCGACTCACCCACTCTTTAGAAGCCGCCCAAATCGGTACGGGTATAACGGCGCAGCTTTGGGTAAAATTTCCAGATATTGCCAATACGTTGGCACTTGACCCTACGTTGATCGAAACCCTCTGCTTGGCTCACGATATCGGTCACCCACCTTTCGGTCATGGTGGCGAAATTGCCCTTAATTATATGATGCACCAATACGGCGGGTTTGAAGGAAACGGCCAAACCTTTCGGATCATCACTCAGCTAGAGCCCTATACCGCCGAACACGGCATGAATTTATGCCGACGAAGCATGTTGGGCTTGGTTAAATATCCAAACTTTATAGATACTCTTCATAGTAAAGGACCTATGCCCGAGCGTCCTGTTTCACTTCGCCAAGTTAAAGCCCACGACTGGCACCCACCGAAGGGTTTGTTTCGCTGCGACGAGCCCTTATTCGACTGGCTACTTGCGCCCTTTAGCAATGAAGATAAAGATGCATTTATGCAGTTTAATGCAAAGCCAAATAGCCACAGCAAAACGCAATTTAAATCGTTTGACTGCTCAATTATGGAGCTTTCTGACGATATTGCCTATGGCATTCACGATTTAGAAGATGCCATTGTAATGGATATGGTCGACAGGCATCACTTCGTCGAGGATGTAACCACCCCGCTAAAAGCGCTAGGTGTGCCTTGGCTATCAGACAATATAGAAGTGCTTACCAACAAACTATTTAGCGCAGTACATCACGAAAGAAAAAATGCCATAGGTGCGCTGGTTAATAGCTTTATTACAGCAATTGAAATAAAAGGCATTGAGGGTTTCGCTCACCCGTTACTGGCGTTCAACGCGGTAATGCCAGAACATTTTGCACAAGCCTTGGAGCTTTTCAAACGCTTTGTGTTTAACAAAGTAATACGCCGCCCCGATGTGCAGCTTCTTGAATACAAAGGGCAGCTGGTGGTTATGGAGCTTTTTGAAGCTTTTGCATCAGATCCCGACCGCCTACTTCCCGAAAACACCCAAGTTCGGTGGCGTAAAGCTTGTGAAGATAATAATGGCATGCGTGTACTTGCTGATTATATATCAGGCATGACCGACGAATTCGCCTCTCGCTTGTACAGCAATATCTTTTCTCCTAAACAAGGCGGTATTCAAGATGGTTTGCATATGTAGAAAATTTTCACCTACTTATTTGAAATGAAAAGGCCGCACTCTCGGTCTTTTTTATTATGTTGAACTTACTCGTTACATTAACGTAGCTAAATGTACTGGGTGAAGTGACGACCATTTCTAATAGTCTTATCATAATTTAGGTGACGTAATGCCAAAACCATTTAAACCCTCAGTAAAATTAACTGATAACGACGTAACCAATGAAGGCGTTTATATGAATCGCCGATCATTGCTCAAATCTATGGGCTTTGTGGGAGCCTCTACGCTTTTGGCGAACTCGGCAGGCGCTGCCGGTTGGTTTTGGGAAGATGAGGAAGAGAAGGCAGCATTTAAAAGAGAGGCGCTTGAGTTTGGCCAACCTTCTAAGTTTCAAATAGCGGAAACCCGAACGCCTGAAGATAAAGTCACCAGCTACAACAATTTTTATGAGTTTGGCACATCTAAAGATGCACCAGCCAAAAATGCGACTGAATTTAAAACTGATCCATGGACGTTAAAAGTTGACGGTATGGTGAAAAATCCCATTGAGCTTGATCACGATGCCTTAACCAAACGCTTTCCCTTAGAAGAGCGCATTTACCGCTTGCGCTGCGTTGAAGCATGGTCGATGGTGGTGCCATGGATTGGGTTTGAATTAGGGGCGCTGTTAAAGCAAGCCGATCCCTTGATGTCAGCCAAATATGTAGCATTTGAAACCCTATACGACCCTGAGCAAATGCCAGGCCAACGAAGCCGCTTTGCCGGCGGCGGTATTGATTACCCTTACGTCGAGGGTTTGCGTCTTGATGAAGCTATGCATCCGTTAACGCTCATGTCGGTTGGCCTTTATGGGAAGACATTGCCGCCTCAAAACGGCGCGCCTATCAGGCTTGTCGTACCATGGAAGTATGGTTTTAAGAGCATTAAGTCTGTTGTGAGAATTCGCCTTACCGACAAAAAGCCCCCTACTACATGGAATCGACTGGCCGCCGACGAGTATGGCTTTTACGCCAACGTGAATCCAAACGTGTCGCACCCAAGGTGGAGCCAAGCCAGCGAGCGTAGAATAACTACAGGTGGGCTGCTCGCCAGAAATCGAATCGATACTCAAATGTTCAACGGTTACAGCGAAGTCGCGCCATTATATAAAGATATGAATTTAACCCGTTATTACTAGCCGGTATTTTTAAAGGGCTATGAGCAAATAGCTAGTTCTTCATATCACTTTACTTAAGTTTTTAACCATTATTACTAAGTTGTTCATTTAATGCCTTTAAGAAAAAAACCGTTTCGACTCTCTATTTGGCAGCGTCGCAGTTTAAAGGGCCTTATTCACCTTTTTGCATTAGGCTACGTTGCTTGGTTGTTCTTTGCCGGGGTCAACGACCAGCTTGGTCCAGACCCTGTAAATACCCTTATTAATGAGACTGGAACTTGGGCAATTCACTTTCTTTTACTCACGCTTACTCTTAGCCCACTTGCTAAATGGCTACCAAGCCCAGAACCGATGCAATTCAGACGTATGATTGGCGTATACACCTTTGTGTACGCCTTTGCACATCTGCTCACTTACATTGTGTTTGAACTTCAGCTTGATATGGCACTAGTGGCTAGTGAGATAGTAAGCAGGCCCTACATTATCGTTGGCATGGCAGCGTTACTTCTTCTTTTTGCTCTCACTGCCACGTCGTTTAAGCGTATCCAGCGCAATATGGGAAGGAAGTGGCAGAAGCTTCATAACAGCATTTACCTGGTCCTGCCTCTTGCACTACTTCATTTCAGCTGGTCGCAGAAGACGTTTTGGCAAGAGCCCGTTTGGTATTGGATGATTGGACTGATATTAATGAGCCCAAGAATGAAGCAGTGGTATGTGACGTATAAAAAGAAAAGCCAAAAGAAGTCGAGGGACAAAAACGCAGTGGCATGAGAAAGCTAAAGTCGAAAACCTTTTAAACGAGTACGTAAAGCAGCGCAGCATAACGCGCTGTTTTGCTGAGCGTTACTGCGAGAATAAAAAACCAAAACGGGCTTCTAAGTACACCTGCTACTAAAGTAATAGGGTCGCCAATAATAGGTACCCAGCATAAAAACAAGCTCCACTTCCCCCACTTTGTAAAGGTGTAGCTTGCACGGTTAAACGCCGCTTCGCTCACTTTTAACTTGTCGGTCGCAATTTCTTTTCCGAACTTGAAGCCCAATACATAATTAACCACCGAGCCGAGTACATTTCCTAACGAGGCAACAACAAGCAACAACACCCAGCTCAACCCACTACTGTATAAAGCACTAAGCACAATTTCAGAACTAAAAGGCAGTATAGTGGCAGCCAAAAATGCCGATAAGAACATCCCCAAGTAGCCTAAATGTATTAATGCGCTCAACGCTCCTCCAGCTTTATACAGTAGTTTTCTATGTAAGATTCGCGCGCATCTTACCTCAATCGGTGTCTGAATACTTCCTTCAGAATTCGATAGAATAAAAAAAAAACATTAATCTTTTATATAGTTACTGACAAAACACCAATTTGTTTGAAAAAAGTACAACTAAATACTTGCCAAAGCCCTCTTTTACGAATACTGTATACACATACACACTGTATATACAACCAGCATCAGTTAATAACAATATTCCCGAAGTTCGAATTATGAACTTCAGGGCAAATGCATAAAGGGTTTTACTATGAACACATCTTCAGTTTCACGATTTAATGCTTTGCGCGCTTCGGTTTCAAATGTTGTTCAACTACCTTTGCCGATAGAAGGGTTTCCTAGCGAAAAACAAGGTAATGGAAAAGGAAGTAACGACAAAGGTTGGAATTATCTGCTTTCAAATACGGTGTCGTTTTCGAAAACTGTAGATCACGCTATCCGTATTCAAAAACCTGAAAAAGAAAAGATGCCTGAATGGATCAGTAAGCTGATTACAGGCGGCCAGTGCAAAACGCTTTATGTAGAAAACATCGATTTAGACCTTCAACCAACCGATAGTGAAATGATAAGAAAGCTGTGTGAGCTTTACTCTGTCAGCCTGGTGAATGTACGTGTTAACTGCATTAATGACGAACAAAACGTTGCATTAGGCCCTTGGTAATACACAGCCTGTTTATGCTTAAATCTTGCGTTGCCCCAAATAGAGACACAGGCAAAGTTTAAACATTTTTTGTTATACAGCTTTTTGCCCTTTTTTTGGTATGAGTTCTTTGGTGATTTCTCTGATATGAGCTATCTGGCATGGCGCGCCACGGAATCATTGAATACCTGCAATACTCACGTTTAAAAAAGTTGGGGCTCACGCAACTTATACTTATACTGTAGCGCTTTGTTTTACTCTTAAATTGCGAGTTGTCTTATGCGCTGTTACTGTTGCTCATCAAAATCCTTCGACGAATGCTGCGAGCCTTTTATTAAGGGTGATAAACGCCCTAGTTCTGCAGAGCAACTTATGCGCTCCCGGTTTTCAGCCTACGCTACAGCGCATTATCAATATATTCTTGAAACCTACACCAAAGAAAAGCAGCAGGGTCTTTCTGTAGAGGATTTGGCGCAAAGCGCACAAGGTGCGACATGGTTCGCACTTAAAGTACACCCCACTCAAGCGGCTAGCTCCTTAGATAGCTTGGTAAGTAACTCGGTCAGTAGTACTGAAGATAGTTCGATAGACAGTTCTGCACATGCTGACGCTAAAGTCAAAGCGCAAACCAACGCCGAGGCAATCTCTAAGCCTAATTTAAAGCCCATCTCCAAGCCCAATAATGCCATTGTTGAATTCACTGCTTACTATTTTGAAAATAAAAGCATGTATCAGCTTCACGAAACGTCGAATTTTAGTGTTGAAGACGGTAAGTGGCGTTATCACGACGGCGTATTACACGACGACTGCGGCAAAATTAAATACGGGAGAAATCTACCTTGTGTTTGCGGTAGCGGTAAAAAGTTTAAACAATGTTGCGCGTTAAAGCAGCGTTGAGCCCAAACAATATCCGTAATCCCCCTATATCCTTCGTAAAGATAATATTTTATAGTGACTATCGGTCCTGTTAAGAAGTTATTAGCATGTTGAAAGCTACTGTGAGCTTGATTTTAGTAATAGCTGTCGCGTTACTTATTTTTGTAAAAATTCACTCGGCACAAGACATACCCGTGGACAAACTTAAACCGCGCTGGGCGTCTTCAGCGTCATCATTCGTAAATATTGATGGATTGACGTTACACATACGTGATGAAGGCCCAAAAAACGACAAAACACCTATAGTTTTAATCCACGGCACGGGCGCCTCTCTTCACACTTGGGATGGCTGGGTATCAGGCCTAAAAAGCAAGCGTCGCGTTATTCGTTTTGACCTACCAGGTTTTGGTCTAACCGGGCCGGAACCTCAAAACAATTACACAATAGAAAAGTACACTGATTACCTTGTTAATCTGCTAGATCATCTCGGGATCTCCCACGCTATTGTGGCGGGTAACTCACTGGGTGGCTATGTTGGTTGGGCAACGGCGGTTCGTTATCCGAACAGAGTATCTAAATTAGTGCTCGTTGACGCTTCTGGCTATCCGTATAAAGCAGAATCTGTACCTATTGCGTTTAAGCTATCTCAAAACAAGTTTGCAAGCATGTTTTTGAAGAATTTCATACCCAAATTCGTTGTAAGAAATAGTGTTGAAAATGTATACGGAGACCCGTCATTGGTGTCTGACGAATTAGTGGATAGATACTACGAGTTAGCACTTAGAGAGGGTAATCGCACGGCGATTTCAGAGCGTTTCGTTCAAACTCAACCCGGAAAGCTTCGTTATGAACTCAACACATTGTCTGTTCCTACTTTATTAATTTGGGGTGGCAAAGATAAGCTAATACCGCTTGAAATGGGTAAACAGTTTAATCGAGACATTCCAAATAGCACACTCGTTGTTTTCGACAATTTGGGGCATGTGCCTCACGAAGAAGATCCCGAGGCTACGCTATCTACAGTCCTAGCGTTCCTGTAAAAAAATATCATAGTGGGCGGTATGTCCTTTAATACATTAAAAGAGCGACCCCGTCCACGGGGCGTTGTTTCTCTGTTCTGCTATACCTACCACATTTTAGGTCATTTTAATTCTTACTCCACCAAAGCTATCTTAGAACTTTAGGTAACGCGACAACTCAGTATATAAACTCTGTGTACGGAGAAGAAGCGCAAGAATGTGGCTTATGGAATGACTCAGCCCCAAAACGTTTCCAAGTAATACTTGTTTACTTTAACAATAATAGTATTAGTATAAATCGCAGAGCGGTTTTGTATTAAGTGAAGTGCAAAACCGCTTTTTTATTTCTAAGGTCACAAAATAGCTGCGAGATCTAATATCGTCGCTAATTTTGAGAAATCACAACAAGGAAGGTTATGACTACTATTTTACGTATTGCGGCGACGATTACTGCTACTACGCTATTATTAGGCTGCGGTGGTAGCGATTCAAACGACCTACTCGACGACCTCAACGCCAACCGCGCAAAGTGGGAAGGCGCGAATATCGACAATTATCAGTTTGAATATCAAATTTCATGTTTTTGTACCGAAGAAACTACGCTACCTCGCTTAGTCTTGGTAGAAGATGGGCAGGTAGCATACCAAACTATTATCGAAGGTAACGTTGCCCTGCCGCGGGATGATGCAACAACAGAAAGCATTGATAGCTTGTTTCAGCTTATTGCATTAGAAGAAAGTCGCGCAGAATCGTTAACGGTAAAATACGACCCTGAACTCGGCTACCCGACCGAAATCAAGGTCGATATCAACGAGCAGACAGCTGACGACGAATATACCCTAACAATTAGCAACCTTGTTGCCGAAAGCGATGTGGCTTGTACAGCAACGGTAGAAGATGGCCTCTTGCTTTCGATAACAGATCAAACGACGCAAATGCCGATTGCATGTGGCGTTACGGCTACTGCAATGGAAGAAGCGTATTCAGAGACGGTTATGGTTGATGATACGGATTGTGCAGATGATGACGTAATTGCAATGCTGGAAGAAAGTCCCGGCTTTTACAGCCTCACTGTACAAAAACAGGGTTATCAAGACTATCTGGTAGATAATTTAGGTATTGGTAAAGACTTGTGCCATGTGTTGACCAGAGAATTCAACGTAGAGCTAATACCAGAATAACCATTGCTCAACGACTCACGCGAAAAGCCTGAAGCACAAAAGGGTCAGGCTTTTTTTGTTAGGTTATCTTCTTATATGCTCTGTTGCATCAGGGCACAAGTACCATCTTACCTTTCACCTCTCGGTTCATAACCTTCGCCATAGCTTTCGTTGCTTGTTCTAATGGCAAGGCTTCATCAACCACTACCTTAACTTTGCCTTGCACGTACCAAGTAAGCAACTCTTGCATGTTCTCAGCGAACCCTTTCGGGTCATGCTGAGTAAACGAGCCCCAAAATACACCCATGACCGAATAGCCTTTTACCAGCGCTAAATTAACGGGGAATTTGGGGATCTCTCCGCCAGCAAAGCCAACCACAAGTAAACGCCCTTCCCATGCCATACTGCGGCTGCAAGCGTGGAAGGTATCGCCACCAACACATTCATAAACTACATCGACACCTTTGCCGCCTGTGACTTCTTTCAGCGTTTCTTTGAGATCTTTTTCTTTGTAGTTAATTAAAACATCTGCGCCATACTCTTTAGCAAGCGCCAGTTTTTCTTCTGTTGAGCAAACTGCAATAACCTTAGCGCCCATAATCTTGCCTATTTGCACTGCCGCTAAGCCAGTACCACCAGCCGCACCAGTTACCACCAATGTTTCGCCTGGCTGCAGTTTTGCGCGCTGCTTTAACGCGTGATGTGCTGTCGCATGGGCAGTGACAAGAGCAGCCCCCTCATTAACATGGATGGGATCAGGTAACGGCATAACATGAGTAGCTGGTATCAGCGCTTTTTCTGCGTAACCACCCAAGTTAGACAGCGCGATAACTCGTTGCCCTTCTTTTAAATGGCTTACGCCCTCACCTACTTCGGTTATAGTACCCGCCACTTCGTTACCTGGCACAAATGGGAAGTCTGGCTGCATTTGATACAGTCCTTGTACTAACAGCCCATCTGGAAAATTAACTCCTGCGGCCTCAACGTTCACGACTACATGCCCTTTTTTAACTTCAGGGTCTGCAACGTCTTTCAATTTTAGGTCATCAAGTGGTCCAAAAGATTCGCATACAATTGCTTTCATACTGTCTCCAGTTTCTTTGTTCGACGTACACGCTACTGATAGCATGGCACGCCATTTAATACGTTGTTTGGCGTTTATTCGCTTTGGTGAATGGTTTGGTTTGCAATTTGAGCAAGAGGTCGCACCATCGCGCCTAACTGCATAGCCTTTTCACTTGATGCATTACCATCGTGAGCGCGCTTCACTACACCTTGTAAAATAGCCGCTAGGCGGAAAAAGCTGAACGCCAAATAGAAGGTCCAATTATCAATTGCGCCAATTTCCCTACGTTTGCAGTAGGCATCGATATACTCTTCTTCTGAAGGTATTCCTAACTGCTTTCTATCGAGCCCACCTAAACCAGCAGCGTGAGCAATGTCAGAAGGCAAACGCAGTTGCATACACTGGTAAGCCAAATCGGCGTAGGGATGACCCAAAGTTGAAAGCTCCCAGTCTAAGACTGCAACAACCTGCGGCTTGTCAGTATCAGACATATCGAACATCATATTGTCTAAGCGAAAATCACCGTGAACTAACGACACTTGCCCATCGTCTTCAGGCAAATTAGCTTCAAGATACTGAATAAGATGCTCAATCTCTTCGATATGCTCAAGTTCAGATGCTCGATACTGCTTTGTCCATCTGCTTAATTGACGCTCGAAGTAGCTGCCAGGCTTGCCGTAATCGCTTAAACCAGCATATTCAATATCAACGCTGTGAAGTGCTGCAAGCACCCGGTTCATTTCATCGTACATTGCACCGCGTGTTGTAGAAGACTCTACTTCCGGTAACGCACTGTTCCAGAAGATATTCCCTTCTACAAACGCCATTATGTAAAACATGCTGCCAATAATGCTGGTATCTTCGCATAAATGATAAGCTTTAGGCACTGGCACTTCTGAGCCTTGCAAAGCGTTAATTACGCGGAACTCTCTGTCTACCGCATGCGCAGATTTCAATAATTTACCCGGCGGTTGGCGACGCAATACATAAACGCCGTTATCCGTGGTTAGCTTAAACGTAGGGTTCGATTGTCCGCCTGCAAATTTATCAGCACTTTCTACGTGTCCAACACTCGGACACGCAGTAGATAAGTACTCGTTAAGCACTGACAAGTCTATAGTGTGTGGCGCTTTAGCTTTGTCGTTTGACACACTTTCTCCTTATGCGTTTTTTTCAGCAATTAAATTGCGTCCAAGCTGCATCATGTGAACTTCATCTGGGCCATCTGCCAGTTTTATTGTGCGAGCATACGCATACATTGCAGACAGCACAAAATCCTGACTGGTTCCAGCAGCACCATGCATTTGTATGGCTTGATCGATAACTTTACATGCCATCGTAGGCGCTACAATTTTGATAGCAGCAATTAAGTCTCTTGATACCTTATTGCCGAAGCGATCCATTTTGTCTGCCGCCTTTAACGTAAGCAAGCGAGCCTGTTCAATATCACAGTGCATTTGCGCGATATTCTCTCTGATCGACTGCTGCTTTGATAACGGCTTACCAAAGGCGACACGCTGTTCAACACGCTCACATGCCATGTCCAAAGCTCGCTGTGCACAGCCAATAAGACGCATGCAGTGGTGAATACGGCCAGGCCCTAAACGACCTTGAGCGATTTCAAAACCACGACCTTCTCCTAGCAATAGGTTCTCAGCCGGTACGCGGACGTCTTCAAACAAGACTTCTGCGTGACCTACTGGCTCATCGTAGTAACCCATCGCTGCCATGGGGCGCACAATAGTTACGCCTTTTGTATCCATTGGCACCAAAATTTGAGATTGCTGTTGATGGCGAGGGGCATCAAAATCAGTTTTGCCCATGACGACCATAATTTTGCAGTTTTCATTCATAGCGCCGCTTGTATACCATTTACGGCCGTTAATTACATATTCATCGCCGTCGCGTTTAATAGATGTTTCTATGTTAGTCGCATCGCTAGACGCTACTGCAGGCTCAGTCATAGCGAAAGCCGAACGTATTTCTCCGTTTAACAATGGCTCTAGCCACTGTTTTTTATGCTCTTCGTTACCGTATTTTGCCAACACTTCCATGTTGCCTGTATCTGGAGCGCTACAATTAAATATTTCCGCACTGAATAATACGCGACCCATTTCTTCGCAAAGCGGCGCATACTCAGCATTTGTTAGGCCTGCTCCGTAAGGCTTGTATTCTTCAGGTAAAAACAAATTCCAGAGACCCGCTTCTTTGGCACGTTGCTTTAGCGTGTGCATCATTTGCGGCGTTTTCCAACGCTCGTCACCATTATTGGCTGAGCCGTTCTCTACTGCATGAATGTACTCTTTCTCAATCGGATACACTTCTTCTTTCATAAACGCTTTTAGCTTTTCTAAAAGCGCTTGGGTCTTTTCATTATATTCAAAGTTCATAACTGCCCCATTTAGCTGTAGGTAATGGCGTGTAACCTGTCAATCACATCCAGGTGAGGTACGCTGTTGAAGTTATTTAAGTGGACACCTCGCGCATTAGCGAAGCATTGTGAAAAGCTGGCATTGCGAATTTGTAAATTCATATTCACAACCGTTTTGGCATCGTAGCCAAGGATATGTTTCAGCATCATGGCAATGGCGCCACCTGAGCTAACTACAAGTACTCTTTTGGCATCTGTTGCTTTAAGGAGAGCAAGCATAGAGTGAACGCGGTTTTCAAACTGCTTCCAAGTTTCATCTAGTAACTCGTGAGCAAGTTGATCTTCAGACCAAGCAATCATTGCTTTCTTAAGCAGGCGGTAATATTCAGAGGGTGATGCCCCTTCAGGCACTTTGGCTTCAGGAAACCTCGTTAAATACGCTTTAGCCACCGCTTGGAAATTAAATTCGTTTAGCGCGCTATTTACTGTTGCGTCAGGCAGTGAATATTCACTCGATGCTATACCTTTCGCAATACCCTCTTTAGTTTCGTGATGGCGTACCATATCGCCAGAAAATACCGAATCAAATTGAATGTTGCATGTTTATGCCATACGTTGCTTTTATACATCTTAAGTAGTTCTTGTTTATACTTTTGTTGACGATTATGTGGTGACCGCAGAAAAAAT
>JAXHTT010000083.1:0-16673 GCA_034190055.1 Pseudomonadota bacterium
CGACTGACCGCCGATTGCGACAGATGGAGCGTTTCGCCAGCATGCGTGAGGCTGCCCGCAGATGCCACTGCGTGGAAAATTCTCATATCAAGTTCAATATCCGCTGGTGCTTCGACAACTGGGAAGGTTTGAGCAGTTTGCTCAGAGGCACTAACAGTAACGATGACACTTGCCAGCGATGTGGCGCCGCTCGCATCGGTAATAGTATACGTAATTTGAACATCGCCTTGTGTTCCAAGCGCAGGCGTATAGACAAGCACCCCATTTTCAACTTCGACACTGCCGCTATCCACTGTTGCGCCAAGTATCGATAATGCATCGCCTTCAACGTCAAGGTCGTTGCTTAGTACATCAATTTCTACAGCTGAGTCGTCTAATGTAGAAGCCGTATCCGCAACCGCCACAGGCGCGTCGTTCACGGCCACCACATTCACTGTGATATTGGCAGTGTTCGAATCTTCTTGACCGTCGTTCGCTTTATAGCTGAACAGTACCGTACCGTTGTAATTTTCTGGAGTAACGTACAGCAAAGAAGGAGCAGAACCTAACACTTCACCTGTTGGCAACGTTACCAATTCAAACGTTAAAGCGTCTTCGTCTGCGTCGGTACCCGTTAGCGTGATGGGTAGGCTATCCCCTTCGTAAATGGTGAACTCGAGATCTTCAACGACTGGACCAATGTTTGTATACACCACTGTAACGGTAATACGCGCACAAGCCTCTTCGCCCTCAGCATCTTGAATACAAACATCGATGGTTACTTCACCGGAATAATCTTCAGACGGCGTATAAACCAGTTTGCCATCAACAATTTCAACCGTGCCGTCTGAAGATGTGGCGCTAACGATAGTATGTGTATCATCTGTATCTACATCTTCAACATTGGCGATAACATCGATAGTTAATGCTTCATTTTGGTTCGTTGCAGCAGTGAAATCAGCAAGTTTAGGTGCATCGTTAACAGCGGTAACCGTTACAACAAGCGTACCTGTTGCTGTTGCTCCATTGCCATCAGAAACCGTGTAGGTAATGGTTGCTGTACCATTAAAGTTCTCATCTGGTGTGTAGCCTACTTGCCCACCTTGAATAGCTACTGAACCTTCGTCAACGGTTACGTCTGAAATAGTCAGTACGTCTTCGTCAATGTCAGAATCATTCGCGAGCACATCGACAACAACAGAGCCATCTTCCTCGACTGTGGCCGTATCATCCACCGTTACCGGTGTATCATTAACCGGGTTAACGGTAACAGTAATCGTTGCTGTATCAGTGGCACCATTGCCATCGCTTACCGTATATGACACTGTCGCTTCGCCATTAAAATCCGCATTAGGCGAGAAAGTAACCTGGCTATCTGCCGTGATCGCTGCACTACCCTGCGCTGATGAGGCGGCTGAGACTGAAAGCACATCTTCATCTATATCAGAGTCATTGGCGAGAACAGCTACCGTTACTGAAGCGTCCTCATCAACAACAGCGGTGTCATCCAAAGCGATAGGAGCATCGTTCACCCCTTCTACTGTAAAGCTAATGCTGGCAGTGGCGGTACCGCCATTCCCATCTGAAACAGTGTAGGTGGCCGTTGCCGCCCCATCAAAATCCGCAGGTGGTGTATAGGTCACGCTGTTATTTGCATTAACTGTAATAGTCCCCTCAGATGCGCTAGCAGAAGTCACGCTTAATTCATCGTTGTCAACATCTGTATCATTGTCTAATACAGCAAGCGTAGTGCTTGAGTCTTCGGTAACTCTTCCGGCGTCATCATTGGCTACTGGTACGTCGTTAACAGGTGCCACCGTAACAGTGACTGTCGATGAGGCGCTCCCACCAGCACCATCAGTTACACTGTAAGTTATCGTGGCTGTACCGTTGAAGTCGGCACTTGGCGTAAAGCTAAGCGTGTTATCGCCGGTAATAGTCGCAATCCCTTGACTGCTGCTTGCAGCCGACAGCTGCAAGGTATCACCGTCAATATCACTGTCGTTCGCTAGCGCATTAATAATTACCGTTTCGTCTTCCTGTACATTCGCCGTATCTGTAACAGCTACCGGATTGTCATTTACTGGGTTTACCGTAATTGACACTGTTGCTGAGTCAGAGCCGCTGTTTCCATCAGTAACGGTATACGTCACTGTTGCAGCACCGTTGTAGTCTGCATCCGGCGTATACAAAAGATTACCATCGCTATTAATGGTCGCCGTACCAGTACTCGCATTAACCGCAGTTAACTCAAGGGTATCGTTGTCTACATCTGTATCATTAGCAATAACGTTAACCACGACGCTGCTGTCTTCATCAACGCTCGCAGTATCGTTATTCGCTACGGGGGCATCGTTCACGTTTACAACCGTCACTGCCACCGTTGAATTAGCGCTGCCGCCCGCACCATCTTCGATGGTGTAAGTAATAGTGGCGCTGCCGTTGAAGTCAGCGACTGGCGTGTAGCTCACTTGGTTACCTACAACCTGCACACTACCGGTTGTAACGGTGGCGCTCGCCACACTTAAGGTGTCGCCGTCAACATCGGTATCGTTAGCAAGTACATTAATGCTAACCGACTCATCTTCATTAACACTTGCGGTATCTGGGTTAGCGATTGGGTTGTCGTTAACCGCTGCAATAGATACAGACACCGACGCATTATCACTGCCGCCGTTACCGTCTGTTACCGTATAGGCTACTGTGGCACTACCGTTGTAATCTACCGCTGGGGTAAACACCACATTGCCATCGCCATTAACTACCGCACTACCATTGGTTGCCGATACACTTGAAACGCTTAATGCATCGTTATCAATGTCGGTATCGTTAGCCAATACATTAATATCTACCGCTGTGTCTTCGTTAGTGCTGGCCGCGTCGTCGCTTGCCACTGGTGCATCGTTGACGTTAGTAACATTAATCGTCACCGTACCTGATGCCGTACCATCTGCACCGTCACTTATCGTATAAGTTACGGTTGTTGCACCATTAAAGTCGGCCGTAGGTGTAAAGGTAATATTATTTCCGTTAAAGGTTACTGAACCATTTGGCGATGCTGCATTGGTGATCGACAACGCATCGCCATCTACGTCAGTATCGTTAGTCAGAACATCAATAGTTACGCTGCTGTCTTCGTTCACTATCCCTGAATCAGGGTTGGCCACTGGCGCGTCATTTACCGCATTAACCGTTACCGATACAGAAGCCGAATCGGTTCCGCCATTTCCGTCGGAGACCGTATAATTCAGTGTAACAGGGCCATTAAAATCGGCAGGTGGCGTATAAAGAATATCGCCATTTGAATTTACTGAGGCCGCACCAGCGCTTGCCGACACCGCAGTAACACTTAGAGCATCGCCATCTACGTCACTGTCGTTAGCTAACACATCAATAATTACGTCGTTATCTTCGTTAGTATTTGCACTGTCGTTTGCCGCTACCGGAGCATCGTTATCTGCTTGTACGTCCACCGTTAGGTTCGCGCTATCACTGTTCCCATTTCCATCGGAAATGGTATAGGTCACAAGTGCAGGACCATTAAAGTCTTGTGCTGGCGTGAAGGTGATGTTAATTCCCGCAAACGAAACCGTACCGTTGCTAGAATTAGCCGCCGTGATAGACAGTGTATCGCCATCCACATCGGAATCATTTGTCAATACATTCACTACCACTTGTGTGTCTTCAGTGGTAGTCGCTGAGTCGGCCTGTGCTACGGGCGCATCTTGCACATTGTTTACCGAGAATGTTGCTGTGGCGGTGTCACTACCGCCTGCGCTATCGGTAAGGGTGTATTGCACGGTTTCAGTGCCGAAGAAATCAGCTGCCGGCGTATAAATCAAATTCGCGCCATCTGTAGTTACCGTACCGCCGTTACTTGGCGTAGCTACAGAGGTAATGCTAATGCTTTGGCCATTGTCAGCATCACTATCATTACTGCGGGCCGCTAACGTATTGCTGGTTGTATCTTCATCTACTGTGAAGCTATCGTCATTCGCTACTGGTATACGGTTAAGTAAGGTTGCCGTCACGTCGTTAGCATTTAATGACTGAGGCTGAGCTGCGCCATCAACGTAGCTAAGCGCAGAAGAAATGGTTAAATCTTGGGTAGCCGCATTAGGCACTAGCGCGCTGGTGTCTAGCTCAACGCTAAACACATAGGTTTCGGTGTCACCATCATTATCGCTATTTACAATACTGCCTAGATCTAGCGTTAACGTATTGTTAGACACACTAATGTTACCGTTCACATTAACTGCTGTGCCGCTAGCAGCACTGTTGATACTTGCTGGATTAACGCCTGAAGAGAGGCCAGTATTGAAGGTACGAGCAAGTTCCCCCGCCCCTGCGAGCAATGAAACATTAGCAGGTAAGGTAATGCTTAAGCTTAAATCGTCTGTTGTCCCCTTAGGTACAGTAACAGTTTGTGTAAGGGTTAGTGTTTCGCCCTGCACAAAATTGTTACCAGATGTACCACCATCACTGGTATCGGTAAGGGCAAAGGTTGGCGCAGATACGGTTTGCGCTTGTGAAGTAACCGGAATAAGCAAAGCATTCTCGCCATCAGAAGCGTTACTGTCGTTGTCGCTTAACTGGTTGGCACCGAGGTTGTCACCGCTAAACAGCGCTTGAACTGAAAATACAGTGTTGTCAGCCGCATTTGCATTTAGCGTTAGCACCACAGAAGCGGTTACCGTTTCACTTGGCTCAATTCCGCCCACGTTAACGTCAAACGGCGTTTCGCTTACTACAACGCCTTGGCTGGTAACAGCTGTATTAGCTACTACGCTTAAGCCCGCATTAATCGGTTGGGTAAACGACACGTTTTCTGCAATCGCTGAACCTTGATTGGTTGCCACAGTGTAAACCCGTACGCTGTCACCTGGGTCAACAACCCCATCGCCGTCTACATCGTTAACAAGTTCATAGTACTGAATGATCTCTAATTCGGGTGTGCCTACGCCCGTTGAAGCACTGAACGTAAGCGGCTGGAAGCCATCGCTATCTGCACGGTTATTATCGGCATAAATAGTATCGGTTTCATCGCTGGTTGCTTCACCTTGTAGCGAGAAGCGCTCGTTTGCGGTATTGCCATTGAAGTCAACCAGCGGTGAGTCGATGGTGACATCAAGAGAAACCGTTTCGCTGGCACCAGCTGCTAGCGTGATAAAGTCTGCGTTCAATGAACTACCAATTACACTAACTGTATGTCCACCGCTTACCTGCGCCGAATTAGCGACGTAAGTAAGACCTGCGGGTACAGCGTCACTTAGGGCAATGTTTGATAGCGCTTGACTACCTGTATTTTCAATTAAGTACGTAATAGTTAACGTATCGTTAGGGCTAATGACATCATTGGTATCAGCATCAGTGGTTAGACGTACCAGCTGAGTAATATCTAAATCTGCTGTGTTTGCTGGTGTGCCCACTCTGAAAGTGTTTGCTTGGTCGCCATTTACATCATTACCATCGGCGTCAGTTAGCTCTGCTACTGTGTCAGATGAATCTACGCTACCCTGCACTGAAATAAGCGTATTACTTGCCGTATTGGCATCAACAAGCAACTCGAACGTAATGGTTTCAGATTCACCAAATGCCATGTCACCAACATTTACCGCAATGCCGGCACTATCATCAAGGGTGCCTTTCGTCGTAGTCGCAGACCCTGTTACATAGTTTGTATTTGCAGGAATCCCATGAGTAAATACAACGTCAGTGGCTGTGGCACTATCGCTTTCATTAGTTAGCGTTGCAGTGACTAATACGGTGTCACCGGCATCAATAAATCCATTGCCATTGATATCATCAGATAGCACAACTGACTGTGTCGCACCAATAAACGCCGCGATATCACCTGTCACGTTAATAGAGTCAGCAAAGCTATAATCACGTTCGTCAGCTGTGTCGCCGCTCACTGAGCTATATGCACCATTAGTCAAACCAATTGAAAGCGCATTACCCACGTCAGCGTCGCTATCTACAGTGAACTGCATTGTCACTTGCTTGCTGCCATCTACTAACGTGATACTGCCCATATCTACAACAAGTAGCGTAGGCGATGTATCGTCTATCGTACCCTGCCCCATGAAGCTATCTGCCACATAAGTAAGACCATCAGGCACCGAAACGTTAAACGAAGTTTCGAACGCGTCAGCAAAACTAGAGGTGTGGCCTACGTCGATAGTTAAGGTAAAGGTATCTTCCAACGATACTGAAGACTTATCTAGCGTCATTGTTGAGTCTAGATTTGGCTCAACGATATCGATCTCGAGAGTAGATGGGCCAGCGCTCTCGCCGCCGCCTGATGCATTCACACTATTAGTAAGCGTTGTACCCTGCGCGTTGTCTACTTCGTTTTCTACAACGCCGGTAAAGGTAACCGTTATGTAATCATTGGCGCTATCGCCATCTGCGGTGTTGCTGACAGTTCCAAAGTCAACCGTGACATCGTTGCCAGAAACGCTAGCCGTTGCCGCGCCGTCATAGCTGATTTGCGCTGGACTGTTAATACTAATAGTGTCAAAGCGAATGTCCACTGGCAGCGTATTTACAATAGAAACACCGCTAATTGTGCCTTCCACTAAATCGATACGCGCATCAATAGAAACCGACTCACCCACAGCGAAATCATTATCGCTATGTGTAGCATTAAGTGCAGATTGAATAGCCAGGGTGTTATCCACCGTTACATTACTACTAGCTGTTTCACGATAGTTGTTTAGCGCAGTGTCATCATCGTCATCTGTGCCATCTGCGCCACTACGTCCGTTTAGCCCGCTGCCGTCCAACTGACTGTTATAGGTTGCTTCAACTGCATTAGTTAGCGTCTCACCAGCGCTTGCTTCGTTAGCCATCACAACGCTGTATTCTACGGTAACGCTCGCAAGAGCTGGTAGGTCGAATGCTGCAACCGACAAGGTATCGCCTGTGTTGGTTGTAGTTATCTCACTGACATCACTTGCAGTCAGAGCTGTGTTTGTGCCAGTTAGTACTGCATCGTCACTCGGGTTAGTTAGCGTTATCGCAGAAAAGGTAACACCAGAGCCGCTGCCGTCAGGCCCACCCAATAACTCAGCGGGCATTACATCCTCAAAGGCCACAGCATACGCAGTTGCTGTATTCCCCGTGTTGGTTACCACGGTACGGTATGTTACCGTATCGCCACTATCACTAGAGGTCGCACCGGCGATAATGGTTTGCGTAATAGATAAGTTCGGCTCGATAACATCTACGTCAACATTCGCAGAAGGCGCTGGCGTGCTCACGTCTTGGTAGCTAAGTGAACCGGTACTGGTGAGCGTTGTTCCAGTTTGGTTACTTAAGATATTGGCGACTTCAACAGGCACAGCAATGGTAACTTGTTGAGACGTTGAAGCGCTGTTGGTGATGGTACCAAAATCCAACACGACAGGATCGGTCCCTTGTGCCGGGGTGGTATTAGGTGTATTTGTGCTGGTGAAATCTGACACTGGTGTTGTAATGGTGATGGCGTCGCCGGCATACGTTAAGCCTGAAGGAAGATCTAACGTATAAACAAAGTTGTCTGTTGTACCAGTTGGTATAGAGAAACTTGCGGTTAAATCAACCACAGTTCCGATTGCAGCATCGGCTGCAGTAGTCGTTAACGTAAGCGTGGGCGCGTTGGCGGTAACTGATGCCATAGCAGAATCAGCGATATCGTTAACGTTTTGACCTGAATCGTTATTGACGCCGCTACCAGTACGCTCACCGGTATCTGAACCGACAACACCTGGAGTAGCATTCCCTGTACCAAATGCACCAGGCAAAGACGTTGCTGAGGTTGTGACGGTATTGGTGACGGTTTCTTCAAATGCGATATCAAAATTGACGTTAGCAGTGTACACAACGGTGACGCTTTCACCCGCTTCCAGGTAATCAATGTCGCTAACTGCGCAGCTATCAGACTCAACCGTTAGCTCGTTGCCACTGATGCTTGCACAGGCTGCTACATCAATGCCTGCCCCTCTTGAATGTGTTGCGCTCACCAAACTAACCGTATTAAATCGTGCAGGTACGTTATCGTTGATGTACCAGTCGTAAGCACGCGAAACTCGAGAGCCTGCAGTATTAGTTAATGTGACGCTAAATGTAACTTCGCTGCCACCATCAACGGTCGATGGGGATGCTGCCTTTGTAGCAGTTAAATTAGGTTCTGCAATACGAATATTCTGCGTCGTATTGTTGCTCTGATTAGCGTTGCTTTCATTTAAATAGTTTACTTCACCTGTTACCGTTTTATTGTTTGTACGGTTATTGTTACTGGTGTTTAAGGTAAGCACATCAAGCGTAACGGTGATACTTTCATCACCCCCATCGTTGTCACTATTTGTTATATCACCCAAGTCGAAGATAACAGACTGACCGCTGATAACCGGGGTAATAGTTGTATCTGACGCTGTAATTGATACGTTGTTTGAAGTGCTAAAGCCCGTATCAAATGTTCCGCGAATTAAGGCGGTTCCCGCTTGATAGGCCATTCCAGCAGGCAAAATAACTTCAATAATGTCCTGATTTGCGGTCTCTTTTGTTTGTCCTTCGGGAACGACAGTAGTGAACGAATAGGTTAACACCTCACCGATAGCGGCTTCTCGTGTGCCGGTGTCACTGGTAAAGGCTTCAGATGAAGCAATTAGCGTTATGTTATTAGCGGAAATGGCTTTCGTAGCCGTGGTATCCGTACTGCTTGACTGAGAGTCACGCTCAACGGTCTGGTCGCCAGTTTGGCTATCACCAGTAGCTTGTGCGGATATCTCAAATGACGACCCCGTCTGTGCACCTGCTTTTACTTCTGCAGTATAAGTAAATTGCACGCTTTCACCCGCTGCAAGCTCCGAACCTGAATAGGTTACTCTGTCTGGTGAAGTTTGAAGTGCATACGTAAACCCAGATGGAGTTGTTCCTGCGGTTACATTAGTGAAAATATCAGCATTAACATTGCTGACCACTTCAACATCATAAGCGGTAGCTGTACCTGTATTTTCAACATCAATAGTTACGGTTACCGTATCTCCTGCTTCTACGCCAGAGCTTGGCGCCACGCTTGTTGTTGCGCTTAATACATGTTCAGCAAACTGGTTAGTTGACGTAGCTGACGCATTGTTGGTGGTATTGTTGGTTCCCGCATTTACCTGCAGCTGTTTACTTTGCGTTGACGTTGTAGCGGCATTTTGTGTGACATCTTGCACCAAGGCTTCAAGCGTTATCGAAAATGTATTATCGCTTGGATCGTTATCATTATTAGTGGTTGTACTGCCGTTAAACACAGCTTTAACACTTTGCCCGCTTTCGATAGTCCCTGACGATGTCACAGTGGGGCTGGCACTTACGGTTCCGTCAAAGCCTGTTGAATTTACCGTTAACGTATTGCTGTATTCAAAGCCAGCAGGAAGCGTCATATCTACCGTTAAGTCGTTGGTGGTGCCCTCTGGCAACGTCACGTCTACCCGATACTGTACGGTATCACCTACCACAACATTACCTGTAGGACTTACTATGGTTGACGCAATAGCAATATCAGAAACGGTAACCGATGCGTCATCGTTTTGTGGGTCGAAGGTTACGGTCTGACCTGAAGCCGATGCCCAATTTATTGTCGCTTCGGACGTGATGACATCATTAGGCTCTGCGGTTTGCGCAATATCTTGCGTGAAGGTAAGTACATAAACATCACCTGCGGCGAGGTTTTCTACACTGTAGGTGCCAGCAGATAAGGAGCCGCCACCTAACGTCGTGCTATTCCCATTAAGCGTTGCAGACACGAGATTTTGCGAAGCTACGCCAGTTACAAGTGGAACACTGGCAGTAGTATCAAATGATGTGGCTCCACCTTCGTTAGTTATTGTTAATGTGTATTGAACGCTATCACCAGCATCTACGTTTCCTGCAGAAGTGGCAAGTGAAACCGTCAATTCTGGTGCACGAACTATTATCTCAGCAGATTTAAGATCGGCGCTAACAGCATCTGGTGTATTGGTTGATGTTCCTTGGAACAAGTTAGCTAACCTGAGACCGTCAGCGAAAGGCTCGTCGGTAACCTCAACAGTAAAATCAACTTCAAGCACTTCAGGTGTGGTGGTGGAAATATCCCCCCAGTCTAGGGTTACGCTGTTTTCAGTTGCTGATACCGTGATCGTAGGTGTTAGCGATGTTACCGTATTTTCAGCGGTATAAGAGAAGCTGGTGTTGCTTGCGATATTTGAGCTTGTATCGACAGTCGTTTCCGGGATCACGAATACAGGTAAAGGTAGAAAATCTTTAAATACGATGTCGTTGGTATCGCCAGAAGGAATATCCATACGTAGACGATAGGTAACACTTTCTCCCGGCGCGTACTGCAGGGGTTGTGGGGTTGTATCGCCGTTACTATCGACAAGAGATTTAGAGGTACTAATACCTTCGATCGACACTGAAGCACTTGAGCCTTCTGAGCAGCTCGCTGCGCCATTCACTAGGTTATATTGGGCACTTTGAGACAACGACAGTGAATCGTTAGCAACGACAGGGGCGTTACTACCAACCCCGGTATAACCGCCTACGTAATTTTGCTGTATATCAACGGTGTAAGAAACCGTTAAAACGCTTCCACCAGCAAGCGTTCCTGTCGCGTTAGTAACGTTGTAGGTGATTGTCTCATTTTGACTGCCATCAGTACTTGAAGCAGGTCTTGATATGTTGAACGTACTTCCGCCATAGCTAACCGTGATATCTGATGAAAAATCTACGCCATCGGCGATGGTATCGTTAAGTATTAAAGAATCTACCGATATATAGTCAGAAATTTGAATAGAGTTAGTAACAATGAGCGTGTTGCCAGGGCTTGATTGGGCGGCATTAACGCGTTGCTGAATTGCAACATGCTTTGCCGAAACCGTATCACTGCTAGAAACTTGGGTAAGCCCATTACCGTTAAAACTGGCATTAAAATCTAAAGGGTGAACAATACTTGACGTACTACACTGCTGCGCATTCAATACATCGATAAAATGCATGGGGTAGCTAACGCGCACATCATTTTCGCTGCTTGTTCCCGTAGCAGAAGCACACGAAACATCTAAAGTCCCACCCGGGTTTGACGTAGAGGGCTCACTATCTATGGCGCACCCTGCACCACCGGTAAGTGTTGCTTGTGCGCTGTACTGAACACCGCTGTCTAAATTATCCGTGAACTGTAAGTTATCTATGGTAGGGCCATTTGCTACATCAATCGTATGGGTAACGGTTGCTGAAAAGCTTGGACCCGCAGCAAGCTCGTTTTCCGCGGCCGAGCTTTGCGTAGTTACTTGGTAAAGTGCCGCTTCAACAGATGCATTTTGCGTTGAACCTACTATTGGACCATTGTCACCTGTTGCCGTGTCACCAAACTCATATACAGGTGTAACTTCAATAACAAACGCTTCCGCAGGCGTTGCATTGCTGTCGATAGTGAAACATACATTAGTTGTCAAATCAGGGCCGTTGGCTACAACAGAACCCACTGGTATGTCTACCGTTGAAAAGCTGTACCCTTCTGTTCCGCTAACGGTTTGAGCGATGATGGGATCTTCAAGCTCGTTGTTGTTCGCGACGGTATCAAATGTGCCGACATTAACCGTATCACTGGTACTACCTATAAATGTCGCACCGTTGAAAGTTAAATCTGCATCATGAATAACACGCAGATAAGGGCCATATCCAGTTGTACCTGAGTTGTTTAGCGGTATGTCGTAGCAGAATGACTCTCCGATAAACGCACTTTGCGGCGCTGCGTTGGTGATAACAGGGGTTGCTGCTTGTGCGCTTTGCAGAGCACCCAAGAGCAGTGAAGTACCGATAATGGCTTTGGACAATGTGCGGATCATGTCTTTCCTTTAGCGCGTATATTTATTCAAGATATAACTCTCTTCCCCAATCTTTAAATGAGAAAACTTTTTAAAAAAGCACTCAACAAGACTCTGAAAGTTAGTTCAAGAATTTTAGTTACGCCAACAAATCAAAAATCAGAATCAAATAACTTAAATCTAATATCTCTTTTTTATTAATAAGTTAACGCATGAAGGAACCGACATTACAGCGATAGATTTAGTAATAAAACTAGACATAAGGATAAGGAAAGGTTCTAGGGGTAACTCCCTATTTAAATTTGCAATCGCCCGCCCGATGTCGTCTTGAAGAGCTTTTTAATAAAAATTTTGGTCAATTTAGGCATTTGTCCAAACATTAAATTTTTGGCTTATGCGGCTCATAACATGAATAACACTTGTATTTATTGACCTTTGACAATAAACTTTCAATAATTTCTGAAACTTCTGGAAAATAAGAATGAAAATGACGCCTTTAATTACATCTGCAGTCATGCACTTTGGTGAAATGGGAAGTCGCTGGGGCTTCAATCGTACAGTTGGGCAAATACTTGCACTTATTGTGTTAAACGAAGAGCCCATTTCCGCACAAGAAGTTGCGGATGCGCTCAATATATCCAGAGGCAACACTAGCATGGGCCTAAAAGAGCTACAGTCATGGCGCCTTGTTAAACAACACCATGTTCCTGGCGAGAGAAAAGAGTTCTTTATTCCCGCGGGTGATATATGGACGCTGGCAAACAGAGTATTTGAAGAGCGCAGAAAGCGTGAAATAGACCCAACCATGAGCCTACTTCGGGATTTGCTTCTCGATGCACCTGCAAATGAAAAGGAGGCGAATGCTCAACATAAACTGAACGAAATTCATGATTTACTCGAATCAATTACGGCATGGTCTGAAGAGCTTCAGAATCTTGGGCCTGAAAAGTTAAACACCTTGATGAAGTTAGGTTCTGGCGTGGGCCGTATGCTTGAGCTTAAGGACAAGCTACTTCCGGGGAAAAACAGCGTTAACTAAGGGGGCTCTCTGTGGATGCATTCTTGCTGTCTCGTTTACAATTTGCGTTAAATATTAGTTTCCATATTTTGTTTCCAACCATCACCATGGCGATGGGCTGGTTTCTATTTTATTTTAAGCTGCGCTCTAACATTTCAGGTCACCCTGTTTGGATGCGCATGTATCGTTTTTGGGTCCGTGTTTTTGCCCTAAGCTTTGCATTAGGTGTGGTAAGCGGCGTTACCATGTCATTTCAGTTTGGCACCAACTGGCCAGGGTTTATGGAAAAAGTTGGCAACGTAGCAGGCCCGCTTTTAGGCTATGAAGTACTTACCGCATTTTTCTTAGAAGCCACGTTCTTGGGGATCATGCTATTTGGTATACGCCGTGTTCCTAACTGGCTGCACACAGCATCTACCCTTATTGTCGCACTTGGCACTACAACGTCTGCATTCTGGATATTAGCGCTTAATAGCTGGATGCAAACCCCACAAGGTTTTGAAGTAATCGATGGTGTGGTTTATGCCACAAACTGGAAAGAAATCATTTTCAACCCATCTTTCCCTTATCGCTTCGCTCATATGATGTTGGCGTCTGGGTTAACGGCTAGTTTCCTTATTGCCGGACTTTCAGCATACCGCATGTTAAAAGGTGACGATAAGCTTGCCCCCAAACTAGCGCTTAAAACAGCTACCTACACGGCGGCCGTGCTAATTCCTTTGCAAATTTTTGCGGGCGACATGCACGGTTTAAATACCCTTGAACATCAACCTCAAAAAGTGGCGGCGATGGAAGGGTTATGGGAAACCACTGAAGGTGCACCTTTATTGCTTTTTGCTATTCCAGATGAAGAAAGCAAAGAGAACCACTTTGAAATTCCCATTCCCTATGGTGCAAGTTTAATTCTTACCCATGAACTCAAAGGAGAGATAAAAGGGCTTAATGAGTTTAAGGGGGAGCACCCACCTGTAGCCCCTGTTTTCTTCGGCTTCAGAGTCATGGTAGGTATGGGTATGCTAATGCTGGCCGTTTCATGGCTTGGCAGTCTTTACCTTATGCGAAACAAAGACTTTCCTGTTTGGCTAAAACGCACGTTCGCTGGTATGGCGTTTAGCGGCTGGATAGCTACGCTTGCTGGCTGGTACGTAACAGAAATAGGTCGCCAGCCCTATTTAGTGAGTGGTGTGTTGAAAACTGCAGACGCAGTTACTCAATTGCCGCCAGCCAATATAGCGTTGTCATTCACGCTTTACCTTGTTATTTACACGGTGCTTTTAATCGCATACATGGGAACGCTTATGTTGATGTGCCGTAAAGCAGTGGAGATCGAGGAAATAACGACGGAAGAGCGGGAAGTAGCGAAGGCGAAGATGCAACCTTCTGAACCTGACCCAAGCACGGTCTAAGGAGAGCAAACATGTTTGAAAACATATCAGCAGAGATGCTCGGAAATATTTATGTAGGTTTACTTGGTTTATCTGTATTACTTTACGCCATCTTGGACGGCTATGATTTAGGTGTGGGTGTGTTGATACCGCCCAGAACGGAAGCTTTCCGCGACGATATGATAGCCTCAATTGGGCCTTACTGGGATGCCAATGAAACATGGCTTGTGCTTGCAATAGGCTTACTGCTTATCGCTTTCCCTGAAGCCCATAGCGAGTTTTTGCAAACTCTGTATTTGCCTGCAACTTTCATGTTGTTAGGGCTTATTTTGCGCGGTGTGGCATTCGATTTTCGCGCTAAAGTCGTACAGGTGCAAAAACGTAAGTGGGATTTAGTGTTTAAATACGGTTCTTTGCTAACCACGCTGGCGCAGGGTTACATGCTAGGTATTTACGTAACTGGGCTTCGCACTGATATTTGGGCTCAAGGCTTTGCTCTACTTGCGGCATTTGGAGTAACAGCAGCCTATGCATTTATTGGCTCATGCTGGTTAATACTTAAAAGCGAAGGGGAGCTTCAAGAAAAAGCTTATTATTGGGCACGCCGAGGTTTGGTAGTTCTGGCTGTAGGAATTACAGCAGTAAGTGTTGCTAACCTTACCTTACATGATGATGTACGAGATTTATGGCTATCGGCGCCATGGGGCTATGTGCTTTTTGCTATACCCGTTGCGTGTTTTGCGCTTTTAGCAATGTGCGGGGTATTGCTTAAGAAACTGCCTGACGCTGAAGGCAAAGGCGAATGGCTTCCGTTCTTTATAGCCTTGCTTGTATTTTTGCTCTGCTTTACCGCTTTTGGCATTAGCTACTACCCGTTTATTATACCAGGGCAGATGACGGTGATGGATGCGCTTAGCGATGCAAGCTCCCTACGCTTCTTGCTTGTGGGTGTAGTCATTGTTGTGCCCATTATTTTAGCCTACACGGCCATGGTGTATAAAATTTTCTCTGGCAAGTCTGAAAAGCTGTCTTACTACTAGCAAGTCGTTGATGGGATCGCTGGCGATCCTAATTACTCAAAACAATAGTGAACATCACTGATAGCCAGTGGTGTTCACTTTCTATTCAGCGCTATAATTGGCGCTTATACGTTGTGAGTTTTTTCTGTTTCCAACTACTTCCTGGCCTGTGGCGTTTTCGGCGACCGCTAAAGCCTTCGCGGAAACTCGATTTAAAAACCTGCGATCAAAATATGATCCTTTCCCTCGAACAATGTATACCAAAGAATAGAGGATGCTCAGTTGTACTTAGTCTATCCTTATTATGTGAACGAGATATCTGAATTGTTTAATGACAATTATTTTGTTGACATCAAACTGTAATATTACTATATTTTATTTGGGGCATTTTTTACTAGAAGGAGCCAAAACTATGGAAAATGTATTCCATTCGTTCTCACGGTTCTTCAAGCGCGCGCACCCCTACACAGTCGCTCACTATATCGGCCGTAAAAATGCGCAGCGTATCTTAGGATGTAAAATCAAAAAGAAATCCAAGATATATGCCGACCAGCACGTTGAAGAACAAAATCATTAATTTATATGGGGCCCGTCAAACCGGCCCCATTTTTTTAATTTAAATATGGTTTAACGGTACCGAGGTCGTATATTTAATCTGCTCCATTGCAAAGCTAGAGGTAACGTCTGAAAATTCTATACCGTTAACCAATCGCTTATAAAAGTGGTCGAAGCAATCCATATCGGTGACGAGTACTTTTAGCAAGTAATCATACTCCCCTGACATACGATAACATTCAACAACTTCATCAAATGACGCCGCATGTTTGGCGAAGCTTGCCAGCCACTTCCCATCGTGCCTTCCTGCTTTCACCTGAACGAATACTGTCATTGCAAGGCCCAACTGTTTTCCTTGCAATAGTGCCACACGCTTAGAAATCACTCCTTTTTCTTCTAACTTTTGAATTCGACGCCAGCAGGGCGTGACCGTTAGCCCGACGTACTCGGCAATTTCCGCGACGGGCGTATCAGCGTTATTCTGAAGCATAGCTAAAATGGCTTTATCTATTGCGTCTATAGCGCCTATTTTGTCACTACCCATAGCGGAACCTAGCCCTTCATTTCCAACATCTTTAGGCAGGATATGTCTCCTCCACCACCTCCTCGCTGACGTCGAGAAAACTGTCATCAATTGTGACTGCTGAGATCTACATCTGCTATCAAATACAAGACATTTACTTTATTATAGGTTTTTAATCTGGCCGTGAACCGCAGCCCACGGTGGCCGTGGACAGCAGCCCACAGTGGCCGTGGACTGCAGCGTCAAAATCGGTCAGTGACGGTAGAGATTCAAGAAATATGATTCAACCGTGTGGTTTTGGGTGACAACACTTGAGCCAGATGTCAACAAATGATTGGTAATGACATTCCAATTCAC
>JAXHTT010000084.1:0-16412 GCA_034190055.1 Pseudomonadota bacterium
TTAATTGCTTTCCCTTCTTTGTAGTAGTCGTCTACTACAAAGAAGGGAAAGCAATTAATGCGCGTTTAGATAAAGAGGCCATAGCCCGTCGCATGAATATTACTACTGATTTAACCATTGAAGATGGCAGCATAGCGCTGCAGTTTCATTCGGGCATTCCACAAGATGGTAACGCGGTTAAATTAAGCTTTTATCATGTGACCCTTGAAGAGCGTGACGTTAGCGTTTTACTGACCCGCGACGCAAACGGTATTTATCGCGGTTTTATCGAAGAAAACCTAGACGGTAAATGGCGCATATCACTCACACCTATTGATGATAGCTGGAAAATTCAAAATACCGTCTATCTGCCCCACTCTGGCAAAATGATATTTAATCCATAATGGCCGCGCACGATTGTTACCATTGCGGACTGCCAGTGGCAGACTCCGATGATGGAAAATTTACTACCGTCATATTAGGGCAACAAAGGGATATGTGCTGCCCAGGCTGTTTAGCAGTCGCAGAAGCTATCGTCGATAACGGCCTAGAGGATTATTACCAGTTTAGAACAGAGCCTGCGCAAAAATCTGACGATGGTATTTTAGAAACTCTAGACAAACTCAAGGTGTACGACGACCCTTCCCTACAAGAAGAATTCGTGTTTGAAGAAGGCCAAGATAAGCAAATTCAGCTGACCCTAGAGGGCATTACATGTGCAGCCTGTGGCTGGCTAATCGAAAAGCAACTGTCGAAAGTTGAAGGGATAAAGCAAGTCGCGGTAAACGTTCAAGAGCGCCGCGCCCTAGTTACCTGGTCACCGTTTCAAATTAAGCTTAGCCAAATTCTGTCTACGCTAAAACGCATTGGCTACATTGGCTCACCATTTCATCCCGATGAGCACGAAGCCAGCTACAAACGCGAGCAAAAAACCTTCCTTAAGAAGTTAGGGCTAGCAGGTATAATGACCATGCAGGTTATGATGCTGATGACAGGGCTTTATTTTGACTGGTTTGGCGCTATCGAATTAGAAACACGACAGTATTTTTACTGGGTTGCTCTTACACTCACCACCCCGGTTGTGCTGTATTCTGGCAGTACCTTCTACGTTGGTGCAGCTAAAGCGCTGAGCGCACGAACAGTTAATATGGATGTCCCCGTTACACTGGCCATATTCGGTACTTACTTTGCAGGAATTCGCTCAACGGTATTAGAGCAAGGCGAAGTGTATTTCGAATCCATTTGTATGTTCATTTTCCTGCTGTTGCTTAGCCGATTCTTAGAACATCGCAGTCGTCACAGAGCAGCGCAGATCTCTGCCAACATGATGCAGTACGTTCCTGTATCAGCGACTAAATTAATGCCAGATGGTAGTGTTGCTGAATGCTTAGCAAAACAGCTAAAAGTAGACGATGTAGTACTGGTTAAGCCTGGCGAAACTATTCCCATTGATGGCCTGGTTAAAGAAGGAAACGCTGCGGTTGATGAGTCTATGCTTACCGGTGAATTTAACCCTGTGCGCAAATCAAGCAAAAGCACTGTATACGGTGGTACAGTCTGCCAAGATGGTAGCCTGACCATTACGGTTACACAAACACTTAAAAATGCATTGGTAAATCAAATTGTAAGACTTCAGGCAAGCGCCATGGCAAGCAAGCCCAAAGCAGCACAGATAGCCGATAATTTCTCTCGATATTTTGTAACTGCTGTACTGCTAATATCAGCGTTAACCTATGGCTTTTGGGCCTATCAGGGTAGCGACGAGGCATTTTGGATCACCATATCGGTTCTGGTTGCAACCTGTCCTTGCGCATTGGGGTTGGCTACACCATCTGCGTTAACCTGCGCTATGGCGAAATTAAACAGACAGGGTATTTTGCTAAAGCGTGCCGATGCCCTAGAGCAAATAACAGGTATTGACACCATTGCGCTTGATAAAACCGGTACCCTTACACAAGGTAAGTTCACTATATCAAACGCTTGGTATGCTGACGGCGTAGACAGCGACAGCGCGTTTTCCATTGCCCGCGCGCTAGAATCTCGCTCTGAGCACCCTATTGCTAAAGCCTTTAGCGATAATAAGACCTTTAGCGGTGATAAAACGTCAAGCAGCAACACCCTACACAAAGTGTCCAATTTTACGGTCACGCCAGGTGGAGGAATTAGCGGTGAAATTAATGACACGCTATTTTCCATGGGCTCAGCAGCATTCAGTGTTCACGAGTCACAGCAATCATTTATTGAAGGTTGTCCCTCGGCCAATGTGTTTCTTACTGTAAAAGGGCGTATTATGGCGGCGTTTGAAGTTCGTGACTCGCTACGTGACGATACCCAGGAGACCCTCGATATATTGGCAAAAAGTCATACCCTTGCTGTGCTCAGCGGCGATACTCAGCAAAACGTTGATTTTCTTACCAAACCATTACCAATTTCCACCGCTAAAGGGGGTCTTACACCAGAGCAGAAGTACGAAGCGGTTCAAGCTATGCAGCAATCAGGCTCCAAGGTAATGATGATGGGTGATGGTATCAACGACGCACCTGTTCTTGCCAGCGCCGATGTGGCGATAGCAGTAGGTAATGCAACAGACGTTGCAAAAACTGCCGCTGACGTTATCTTGCTGGGCGATCAATTACTTTCAGTACCTGAACTTATTCGCACATCTCACCAGGTGAAGCAAAAAATAAGACAAAATATTGGTTGGTCGTTAGGCTACAATGTGCTGATCTTACCCTTCGCTGTATCAGGCCTTCTTTCACCGTGGATGGCGGTTGTTGGTATGTCATTAAGCAGTATCATAGTAGTTTCAAACTCTACGCGACTTCTGGGCAAATAGCATGAGCATTATTTACGTTCTAATTCCAATCGCTATCATCATAGTAGCTGTAGCTATTGTTATATTCTTCTGGGCGGTTAAAACCAATCAGTTCGAAGATTTAGACCGTCAAGGTTACAGTATTTTATTTGATGATGACCTGCCGCCTGAGGAAAAAAAGCTCGCTGAGCAACGCAAGCAACTTCAAGATAGCAAAGTAGATAAAAGCCAAGAGTCGCATGGAAGGGATTAACTACTTCTCTGCCTTTTTAATTGGCCTAGCGGGTGGCGTTCACTGTGTAGGCATGTGCGGCGGTATAGTGGCAGCGCTAAGAATGGTTTCCCCAAAAGGTGCATCGGCAGTTCCTTACACCCTAGCCTATAACATGGGACGTATAGCTAGCTACACTATTGCTGGCGCATTGACCGGTGCCCTTGGCAAAATAGCCGCCGACTACGTTCCCTTTGCTAACTATGTCTTATCCTTGCTTAGCGGCATTATGCTGTTGTTGCTGGCCTGTTATTTAGGCAAATGGTGGACGGGTTTAACGGCACTGGAAAACGCAGGAAAAGGGTTGTTTTCCAAACTGCAGCCATTATCTAAGCGTTTTTTACCGTTTAAAACCCCTTTTAGCGCTATACCTTATGGGTTTATCTGGGGTTGGTTGCCTTGTGGTTTAGTGTACTCAACACTGACTTGGTCTCTAGCGGCGGGGAATGCTTTACAGGGCGCTGCCGTAATGTTTTTCTTTGGTTTAGGTACTTTGCCAACGCTACTCGCAGCAAGTGCTGGCAGTCAGTATATTGTTAGCAGTTTTCAAAACCATCTCGTTAGACAAATCATTGCAGCAATAATGGCCATATATGCGGCTTATCTCATTCATGGCGCATTCGTTTAAAAATAGGTGTATCATAACCGGGTATTCTTTAAGAGAGCATGCATTATGAGCAAAGGAAGCCAATTTTCTATTCACTGTCAAAACTGTAGCTTCAGTCACTTGTGTTTACCTGTGGCGCTGAACAAAACAGAAATCGAGTCTCTTGACGATATCATTGAGCGCAAAAAACCGCTTCATAAAGGTGATACGCTCATTCAAACTGGCGATAAATTCCGTTCCCTTTTTGCCGTAAGAACGGGGTCTTTTAAGTCGTTTGTTACTAATCAGGAAGGTGAAGAGCAAATCACCGGCTTCCACTTCCCTGGAGATATTATTGGTTTCGATGCCCTACGTGAAAGTAAGCATCAAAGCTACACCTCAGCGCTAGAAACCGCCATGGTATGTGAACTGCCATATGAAACCCTTGATGAAATGTCAGTTCAATTTCCTAAGCTACGCCATCAAATCATGAGCTTTATGAGCGCGGAGATAAAACAAGATCACGATATGATCATGCTATTAAATAAGCGCACTGCTGAAGAGCGTTTGCTATATTTTATATCGCATCTTTCACAGCGCTTCGAAGAGCGTGGCTTCTCACACAGAGAGTTTCACCTCACAATGACTCGTAACGAAATCGGCAACTACTTAGGCTTAACAATAGAAACCATTAGCCGTTTACTGAGTCGTTTTCAGAATGAAAAAATAATAAATGTTGACGGTAAATTGATCTCTATTTTGGATTTTGATCGGTTAAACACCAAACTAGAAGCGTTAAATGGCCCTAGCGTAGTCTGTAATAGTTAATTTATTCTTTTTCTACCTTAAGCGCGCTACATGCGCGCTTTTTAGTTTTAATCTTTAAAATTTCACTGTATTCCCTCATTGAGTTACACGATATTAATTCGTTGTGCGTAAAAGCCCCGTAGTATTCAATGTAGCCTTTTTGTTTATCAACGAATTGTTTACGCCTTGATCTAAAACAACTCACTTTTTTCCAAATGTCGTTTATAGTTAATGTAAATAGTTTATATGAACTGTTTTAAAACAATTTCGATGTCGACAGCCATATAAAACTTGTTAGTTGAGGAGACGTTATGATTGAGTGCAAACGAATTCTTGCCGTGGTAGATGCGGAACGCGATAATCAGCCTGCCCTAAGCCGTGCCTATGAACTTGCGTCAAAAACCGGCGCCACAGTTACCGCTATGATGGTGGTATATGATTTGTCTTACGATATGACAACCATGCTTAGCCCCGACGAACGTGAATCAATGCGCGATGCCGTTACCAAAGAGCATGCCAAATGGCTTTCTGCTCAGCTAAAAGAACAAGGCTTTTCAGAGACCGATATTGTGGTTGAGTGGAACAACCGTGCTTATGAGGCGATTATTTATTACGCCCTTAATAACCAAATCGACTTAGTAGTAAAAGCTACTAAAAAACATGACGATCTTGCCTCAGTGATCTTTACTCCTACGGACTGGCACTTAATGCGCAAATGCCCTCGCCCCGTTCTACTCGTTAAAGAACACGACTGGCCAGAAGGCGGTGAAATTATTGCTGCAGTGAACGTAGGGACCGAAGATGATGAACACGCTGCTCTAAACGACAAGCTTACGGTTATTGCTAACGACTACGCTTCTTTGCTTAAAGGAAACGTAAATCTAGTAAACAGCTACCCTTCAACTCCCCTGAACATCGCCATCGAAGTGCCAGAGTTTGACCCTGATACGTATCACGATGCGGTAAAAAACCATCATACTAAAGAAATGCGCAGTCACGCACTAAAGTACGGTATTCCTGAAGATAAGTGTGTGGTGAAGGAAGGCTTACCTGAAAAAGTCATTCCGCAGGTCGCAGAAACGTTAGATGCAGAGCTTGTAGTTATTGGCACCGTGGGCCGTGTGGGTATTTCCGCAGCGCTAATTGGCAATACTGCAGAACACGTTATCGACGAACTGAATTGTGACGTATTAGCAATTAAGCCCGATGGATTTGAATCACCGATAACCGTGTAGTTAACGACTTAATTGCGCTTAAATATCAAGACACTTGGTGGCGTCAAATGGCGAGTCGGCAATGGGCGGTTTTTATAAAAAACTGCGCATTTAGCGGTTAATTACGCGAATTAATCACACACGCTTTAATCACTACTTAACGCTTCTCAATAAATTTAACCACACAGCCATAGTCTCGAAAAGGCGCTTTAATGTATAATGGAGCCTTTATCACAAATCAAGCTAGTTAATTATGAGTTTAGGCACAAGCAGTGCTGACGCGCCGACGTTAAACGCCGCGAAAAGTAAGCAAAAGTACAACTTCAACAAACTTCAGAAACGACTTCGTCGCAACGTGGGTAAGGCCATTGGCGATTTCGGTATGATTGAAAACAACGACAAGGTCATGGTGTGTTTATCTGGCGGTAAAGACAGCTATACCATGCTAGATATTTTATTGTTTTTAAGGAAGATTGCGCCTATTCATTTTGATATTGTTGCGGTAAATCTTGACCAGAAGCAGCCTGGTTTTCCTGAACATATTTTGCCCGAGTACTTAGACAGCATTGGCGTTGACTACAAGATTGTAGAAGAAGACACATACTCTATTGTTAAAGACAAAATTCCTGAAGGAAAAACGACTTGTTCGCTTTGCTCTCGTTTGCGTCGTGGTATTTTATACCGCACGGCGAAAGAATTAGGCGCCACTAAAATTGCATTAGGTCACCACCGCGACGATATGCTTGAAACGTTTTTCCTAAATATGTTTCACGGGGGCAAGCTTAAATCTATGCCGCCAAAACTGGTTAGCGATAACGGCGAACATATTGTAATTCGTCCTTTGGCTTACTGCACAGAGAAAGATATTGAAAAATACTCTCAAGCTGCTGAGTTCCCGATTATTCCTTGCAACCTTTGTGGTTCACAGGAAAACCTACAGCGCCAGAACATAAAAGCGATGCTACAAGATTGGAATCGTCGTTTCCCAGGCCGCATTGAGTCCATGTTTAGAGCGCTTCAAAACGTGGCCCCTTCACACCTTGTAGACAGTAACCTTTATGACTTTAAATCGATTTCCACTCAAGACGGTCCCGTCGAAGATGGTGATATCGGATTTGATGAACCTTCTTTTACTACAGAAAATAGTGCAGATCTTAACGATGAAGATAACGCTATCGAAGTAGTAAATATTATGGAACCAAAGTAAATGAAAATTGGACTCGCGTTAGGTGCCGGTGCCGCAAGGGGCTGGACTCACATTGGTATAATTGAAGCATTAGAAAAGCTTGGCGTTAAAATCGACGTTGTGGCTGGTTGCTCTATTGGCGCTTATGTTGGTGCTGCTTACGCGAGTGGCAAGCTAGAAGGTTTAAAAGAATGGGCCTGTTCTCTTAGCGACTGGCAAGTACTTGCGCTTATGGGAGTTGGGCTTAGGCGCGGTGGCCTTGCTAGCGGGCAAAAAGTTTTCGACAAGCTTGCTAGCGAGTTTTGTGTCTCCTCTTATGAAGACATGCTCAAACCTTTTGCAACTGTCGCTACTGACCTATATACAGGTCGAGAAGTAGTGTTTAATTCAGGTCCAATTGGCGATACCATCCAAGCATCTTGCGCAATTCCCGCATTGTTTGCACCGGTCGCGCATGGTGATCGCTGGCTGGTAGATGGCGCTGTTGTTAACCCCGTACCGGTTAACCTGTGTCGACAGTTGGGCGCGGATTTTGTTATAGCGGTTAATTTGAACGCCGACTTTCGTCCCCTTCGTTTGGAAAAGCTAAGACAAGACCACGAAGAAAACCAACGCAAAACTGAAGACTTTTTTACTAAAAGCCAAAATGTATTACGCCAGTGGTTTTCACCAGATAGTAAAGATGACAAAGCCTCAGAAGACAATAAAGAACAGCTTGAAGTAAACGCTTCTGACGATGTGAATAACGAAGAAAGCATCGCGACTGATGTTATTGAAAAAGTCGAAGAAAAAGTTACCGAAGTACCAGCCAAGGTGAATAAGGGAAACCCGCCAGGTATTATGAGTGTAATGAGCAGTTCACTTGAGATACTTCAAGCCCGTGTTACTCGGTCACGCTTAGCCGGCGACCCGCCGGATATACTTATCGAACCTCAACTTACCGATGTAGGTATTATGGAGTTTCATAGAGCGGAAGAGTTATGCGCAAAGGGCGAAGAAACCATCGCCCGTATTGCAGAGCAGATTAGGTATCAGCTGCTAACCTGATACCTTATTTATCGTTAGTGGATTAACTAGAAGCCATGGCGGTAACACGCAGCGGCGCGTGAGGCAGCGTTAAGCCCTTCGCTTTTTCAATCCACTTCTGTTCTAATTGCAAAACCCCGTTAGTAATTTGTACGCCCTGCGGCGTAACAAAATCTAAGTTTTTGTCTTCAAACTGAATCATTAAGCCCTTCACCGAGGGCATCATGAAAGACAAAAAGCTCCCCATTTCATTGAAAAAGGCTTCATACTGCTCATATAAGAAAGTGAGCTCTTCTTTTTTATAATACTGTTTAAGGTATTCGGGCTTGGTTTCAAGCTGCACCGACATATCACAAACATTCGCACGTTCATTAAGGTCGATACGCACAAGTGCATTAGCTAGTTTCAGTGCTTTTTCAGTGGGTACGGTAAAACGGCCTTCTTCAGTAACTTCCAGTGGCATCGTTTTCTTATCGGTTACGATGGATGCCCCGTTAACCTCGCATAGACGCCCCTCACCAACTCGGACAAAACCAAAGGCAAACTGAAGCGCTTGGGTATCTTCGTTATCTAACTTTTTAACATGGCTGTAGAAACGGCTGTACTCAACATCTATCGTTTCAGCAACTACGGATGTACTGCCAACACCAACAAACAGAGATGAAGCAAGAAATAATGCAGCGCGTATCATTCGGATAAAAACTCCTCGTTAAATAGGATCATAGTTTGAAGCTCTTCAACATAAGCGGCTCCTCGCTCGGAATAATTCATTAGCCCTTCAGCCAATGCAACACCAGTGATAGGCAATTGATTAGCTCTCAGTCGGCTGCGAATCTCTCTTAAATCTGCATAAGCATCATGTCTGTTGAGGTTACGCATATAGGTGTACGTGGCTCGTGACAGGTTATCAAACTTAGCGACCTCATGAGATGCCCCCTCGTTTCGACGACTCGGAACGAAACCGCATCCTTTTGAAAAACACCATAGCCCGAAAAAGTTATAGCCTTTTCTTGCAAATCGGCTTGTTCCCCAAGCAGATTCATTCGCAGCCTGAACAAGTACCAACTCTTCAGGTAAAACATCAATTTTCTGCAGTAAGGCCAATAGTTTAGTCTTTAAAGGTTGTGTGGACTTTACCCGATATTCTTCTTCAAGCCATTCAAGCCTAGCCATGTCGTCTTCAGACAGTGACTCGTTAGCTAACGCCTTTCTGTAAAGGGTTTGTATATAGTGCCTTAAAGTAAGCAGGTAAGCGTTTTGCTTCTCTACCTCGGGGCGCAAGTAATCAAAAAACGCCTCTTTTTTTTCTTTCACCTTAGTATAGGCAGAGAAATCGGGTACCGGATTTTTTGCTTCGACCGTTTGTGGTATGTCTAGAATATCTGGCTCATCCTCGGTAAAAATAATGGCATTAATGACGATAACCGCCAGCACACCCAGCGTAATAAGGACAATTTTAAAGGTTTCTCGTTTATGCATCGAAGCTGGACTCATTCACATCATTTTTAGATGCTTCCGTGCTCACTCCTTGCTCGCCAATCAACTCCTGATAGAGCAAACCCATCATACTAAAATAAAAAGGTAACACCCAAATAAGGGAAACCCCGAACGTCAGGGGTACCGACACGAACAATAAAAAGAGAACACCGAAAACGCTGGCTATTTGAGCCCAGTAGGCATTAAATACTCGGCAGGAAAGGATTATTGCGCTTATTGGCGTTAACTTTCTGTCCGCCACTAACATTAGAGAAAAAGAAGACGCTAAATAGAAGTACACACCTGGAATGATGAGCAGCATCATACCTAGCTGCACAAGGATACTGTTAACTAGCTGGGTTAACGCGACTAGAAATATGAGTGGGAAAAACTGGAATACTGTAAATACCGATGTTTTTACACCTCGCGCTACAAAAACCCCCATCATGTATAAGCCGGTCAATAACGGAGCGACGATACAGATTGCCACTATTTCTATAATAGATTGGTGCTCGAATACATAGCTACCGTCGTCATTGATGGTGATGTACTGTTGAGCGAACATCCCTAACACCACAAAGGTCAAAAATAGAACCAGACTAGCTTGCAGTAATGATGAAAAATTAGCTTTGGTTAATCCGGCAGCACGGCGCAAGAGACCCTTGGTATCGAACTGATACTGTTTAGACAACGTACTGTTGAGGCGGTCTGGGTTTATGTCTTTCACACAACTCTCTTATATTTTTAGAAAAATCGGCGCGATTATAACAATTCACGAAAATAATTGCCTGTTTGTGTATTAAACAAAAATTACCCCAGGACCAACTTAGCAGCTAACCCAACTAAGAGAACGCCCATAGCCCTATCCAACCAATAGCCCTTTTTCCCAATAAGCTCAGCGACTTTACTTGTACTTAAAAGGTAAGAAAGGAAACAAAACCATAACCCGGTGGCAAACGCTAAGTAAATACCATAGCCAAGCTTTACGCTAAATGGCGTATCAATGCTGATGATAGCGGTAAAAAGTGAAAGGAAAAACAGCGTCGCTTTAGGATTAAGTCCGTTTGTCAGAAAACCCATCCAAACGGCACGTCTTGCCGAGATTTGTGACATCTTTTTTTCCGCATTTACGTCTTGCTCCTGCTTAACAGGGCCGCTTCTAAGCGCTCCGAAAGCAAGATAAAGTAAATAAGCAGCGGCAGCGTAGCTAAAAGTGGTGAATAGCCACGGGGTAGTAGCAATTACCACACTTAGCCCTACTAGCGAGTAAGCAACATGCAATAAAATTGCTAGCCCGATACCAACGCTAGTGTACATGGCTATACGCCTGCCATAGGCCACGCTGTTTCGAACCACCACCGCAAAGTCAGGCCCAGGACTTGCGACAGCCACAAGATGGACCAATGCAATGGTAAGAAATTCATTCATATACTGCATGCTTTGCGCCTCCTACAGCGCATATTTTGTAATTAATTCATCAACCCATTGCGGAACTATGTGCGAGGCTAGTCCTGTAAGTGATTCGTCGAACAAGGCATTAGATACGCCTGGCTCTAAATTCGCTTCTATTGTGTGTGCCCCGTTTTCTTTAGCAATCTGAACAAAGCCAGCAGCGGGATACACATTGCCCGATGTACCAATCGCTATAAATACATCGGCCTGTGACAGCGCATCGTAAATTTCTTCCATGTACATTGGCATTTCACCGAACCACACAATGTCAGGCCGAAGAGTTACTCTGTTGCAGCATGGGCATTTTGTCGTGTGATCAAAGCTTTCACGCCAATCAAAAGTTTGCTGGCTAATAGCACAGCGCGCCGACAGTAGTTTACCATGCATATGATAAACCGACTCACTTCCCCCACGCTCATGTAAGTCATCTACATTTTGCGTCACCAACGTTAGCTTATGGCCGAAGGCTTTCTCGAGTTTAGCCAGCGCCAAATGCGCTGCGTTTGGCACGACATCATCTTCTTGAAGCTGCGCTCGTCGCGCATTGTAGAAGCGGTAAACCAAGCTTGGGTTTTGCTCAAAAGCTTCGGGTGTAGCGACTTCTTCAACGCTGTGATTTTCCCAAAGGCCGTCATTATCGCGAAACGTTTTTAACCCAGATTCAGCGGAGATGCCCGCACCGGTGAGAATAACAATATTGGGTAAGGATTGATTAGCTGACATCGGGTTATTTTTACTCTGTTGCTATAAGGCGGGTTATTCAGTTTATTTGTAGTTCACGATAAAACGGTGCTTAGGCGTACATCGCACATAAATGATTTCAGCACTTTACGGCTTTTATGCTTTTACACGCTTTTAACTACAGGGTACTGGGTATTAGCGCCCCATTCAGACCAGGAACCATCATATACCGAGACTTGCGTAGCGCCGCACATAAGAGCTGCAACACCAATGATACGAGCGGTTACACCTGAACCGCACGTGCAGATAATAGGTTTGCGCAAATCCACCTTTGCTTGTGCAAATACAGCACTAAGCTCTTCTACAGATAAAAAGTGCCCGTCTTTAAGTAATGTATCGAAAGGAACATTGTAAGCGCCAGGCATATGTCCTGAGCGCACGCCTTCGCGGGGCTCTGAGACTTCGCCTTTGAATCGCGGCCCACTTCGGGCATCTAGCAATTGTGCTTCGGTATTTATAGCCTGAAGCACTGCACTCGAGTTTGCAAACCACCCAGGTCGAGGTGTTGCTTGGTAGGTTAGTTTCCCATACTGCTGCTGTTCTGAAACGGGAAGCCCAGCTCCCTCCCACGCAGGTTGGCCACCATTTAATATATATACATCTTTATGCCCAAGTGCTTTAAGCATCCACCACACTCTAGGCGCAGAATAAATACCACGGGTATCGTATACCGCTATGGGCGTATTTGCCGTAATCCCCTGATTTCCTAAATAAATAGCTAGGTCATCAGCTGAGGGCATACTGTGCGGTAAACCTGTAGTGTGATCGCTACCTTCGCTGTCTAGATCAAAATCTACTGATGCGGGCAATACCATTGCCGTTCTTGTATCCGGCGTTTTTGAAACGGGATCATCCATTAACGCTCTTACAAGCGTGACTGGTTTTTGTTGCATTGCATTGGCTAATTCGCCCACTGACAACAATACTGATGCCATTACATCCTCCTAGAAAGCGCCCACATGAGCGAGCGCCTTGAATACCGCGAAAAATCGAATCGGTTGGTATTGATTCACATTAACTATGTACTACTTCACTTATTACTTAAGTGGTCTTCTTAGCTTAATGCAGAAATAGCAGCGTCGTAATTTGGTTCTTCAGTGGTTTCTGCTACCTGCTCTGTGTAAACCACTTTACCTTCAGTATCAATAACGACAACCGAACGCGACAGTAAACCTGTTAGCGGTGCTGATTCAAAAGTCACACCGTAATCATCGCCAAAACTTGAACGGAAAGTAGAGCCGGTAAGAACATTTTCGATACCTTCTGCGCCACAGAAACGGCCCGCTGCAAACGGTAAGTCTGCAGACACACAGATAACAGTTGTATTATCTAATTTTGCAGCTTCTTCGTTAAATTTACGCACTGACATCGCGCAAGTGCCTGTGTCGATTGAAGGGAAGATATTCAATACAACGTTTTTCCCAGCAAGCTCAGACAGCGTTACTTCGCCCAAATCCGCCTTTACTAGAGTAAAGTCTGGTGCAGCTGTACCTACTTCTGGTAACTGCCCCTTAGTTGTTACTGTGTTGCCTTGAAAAGTAACTGATGCCATTCGCTTTCTCCGTTTTTCATTAATATAAAATAGTGGATGTAAAACAATACTTTCGCAAATAAAAGTGACACTTTTTAGATGTTATCTTTAACCTGCGACTCTGCAAACGCGAGCTTATGTTGTAAATGAGGCTTACCTTTTAAGTATTCGCGCCTGAACACGCTAAAATAATGCGCTAACGTTTGTGCCCCTTGCTTTTGAGCAGCAAGAGCCAAAACGCTAATACCTACCTCTGCAGTACAATGTTGGAAATGATGGGTAGACTCTCTGAGTAAATAGTCTGAAGCCACTTCCATGCTAACGCCCAACACAGGAAAACTATGTAAGTAAGGGCTTTTTACAAACATCTTCTTTGCTTCACGCCAGGTTCCATCCAAGAAAATAAATAGTAATGTTTTACCAGTATTCAATGGTGGAGCGTCAATACAGCGTTCAGCTGCAGCATATTCGTGTGGAAATACCACAATGGGAAAGTATTTGTCGTCGCTCAGCAGTTTGAGTAACGCTTCATCGGGTTCAGTTCGTTTCCATAAAAACGCGTGGTTGTCTTTAACCACATCCGCTATCAAACGGCCCGTATTGGTAGGTTTATAGTATTCGCCTTTGTACATTAAAAACAAAACCGCCACGTCTGTGCCAGCTTCAGGCTTAAATTCACAAATACAGTTTTGCGTTGGAAGCAAACATTCATCACAGCGAATTACTTTGCTACCACGGGCGTGAAATGGACGTTCAGCACGAGATAGCTCGTCTAAACGAAGTGACATAACAGAATTCAAGATAGTACGTCTTTGCCAAAGATTTTTACGGATTTTACCATAGTAAATCGTAGTAAAAGAGCGTGATTGACAAAGTTTTATAGTTAGTAGAAACGGGAAGCCGGACTTTAACTGGTGGGCAAAATAAATACCAGAAGCATATGTGCGCTTAACTCTTAAAAAGTACGAAGCTCAGATGAGCCTATAAGTGCCTATCGATTGTCACAATCTGGTCGCGAATTTTTGGATGATAAAATTAACTCTAACTGTATGTAAAAGACCCATTATTAACTCCTCTTCATTCGGTTTCTTAGATGCTTGAGCAAAGCAGATTTGATCTCATCATCTGTTAGTTGAGTCATGGTGAGATAAGTTATAAGAAAGGAAATGTTGAAGGAAATTGAAAGTGTTGCGTAGGCTTAGGGTTAAGCCTTAAAGCCAGCATTGCGCTTGGCTATGAGTATTACTTTAGCACAAGGTATCTAGTTATTTGAATACTGTTGGTATTACGCTGGTCATCTCTATAACATTAATATGAGCCTTACCAAAAACGATATTTAACTTGGCTTTTAACCAGTAATAGTCCTCTTTATTAACTGTTTCGGAATATGCAGCTTCAAAAAGAATAGGTGCTACTTCTTGCTCATAATCTATGACAGGGTCTTTAAAGAATCTTTTCCACTGAGGTAAAAGGTGTTCGGGTAAAAGTGCTACTATTTTCCTAGAAACGAAAGTAACTTTTTTCTCAAATTCAAAAAATTCTTCAAAGTCTGAATCTCGTCCGTAGTAGCAATTCCTAAAAGACTCCATAGCGTACTTTTCATATTCAATAAGTAAATCATTGAATGAGTCCAAAGCGTTATTAATCATATTGTAGTTGTGCTGTATCTGCCATCGTTTATAAACCATGAATGCGATATAAGCTGTAAACAAAGCACCTAATCCCGCAACTATAGAACCCATACCAGACATTATTTCTGATAAGTCTTTATCGACTAAATCAACTATGCCTAACCCAAAAGTTAAGCCTTTAAGTAACCCCATGATAAAGGTCTTTGCATCGAACTCCATTTCACTACCCTCATTGTGAATTTCCTGATCAAATAATATACCGCAACTTTTTGAAAATTTTCATAATTTAGTATGAGTGTATTACTACCGTATTTTCGTTAAAAACGAAACCTACACCCCTATCCCTCTACACAAAGCCTTGCGGCTTTTTCTGGCAATGTTGCCTGAATCTATTTGGGAGAATTATCATTGTCAAAAGTAATCGCAAAACTAATTAACGTACTAATCGAAGTTCCTAGATTTGGCAGAAAATGTAGCTGTATCTGTTATCGAGAAGTGGTCATGTTAATGACGCGGAAATGCGTCTTCGTTAATCAATAATTGAAAGATGCTATGTCTTCAGACACCTCTCAATTGCTAATATTTATATCCTTCTATATCACTTTGCAAGATGTTCATCTTGTTGACGTAAAATTTTAAATAACGGAAGATACATTGATTGAGTTAGTAAAGCGTAGACTGATTGGAAAGAGCTGGATATAGCAACCTAGAAGTCAGGGCTGCTTATTAAGCCTTCAACATGGAAGTAAAAAATGTCATTTATCTCTAATTCTCTCTCTAGCAAAGAAGAAGTTTGTCACACTTTTGATTTTCATTGGTTGATTTGGTTACAACCAATATCGTTCGTACTAATTTCATTTTTAACCTTGTTAATCGGCGCCGCCTCCGGAAGCGACTTATTACCGCTAGGTATTTCCATGACCATTAGTGCTGCGATATATAGCGCGTATCACTACTTCGATATAAAAAATTCAGAACGTGGGATAACGAACAGAAGAATAGTGGCTAAAGAAGGGATTTTTTCAACGAAAACTGATGAGTTAAGGTTAGTTGAAGTAGAATCCGTAAATCTTCAGCAAAACATATTTGAGAAGCTTTCGGGTGCAGGTAAGTTAGTACTCTCCGGTACTGGAAATAAACTTTTAATCATTACTTTCCTTAAAGAGCCGTTCGTATCGAAGCGCCAAATAGAAGAGTTAATTGAACAAGCTAAAAGCTCAGAACGATAGAAAAAAGGAATTATATGGTTATCGAACATGATTACTTAGGAAAAGCTGCCAGAGCAAAGCATGACGCACAAGCCGCTGTAAAAGAAAAAAACTTTGATTTAGCATGGCGTAACTTTCACATACAAAAAGATTACTATCTAAAACATGCCACAAGGTGCGGTTTTACATTAAAACAAACTCTATCTCTCGATTCTTCGGTTCACGAGGACATGGCCAACGTTCTTAGAATAGAAGGCCGCCATCTACAAGCTTTCACTGACATACTGTACTGGGTTATTGCGCAGTCAGGACGTCCTATAAAACGCCATAACACTAAGCTGAAGGCTTATTTCAACCGCTGCAAATTCAAAAACGTTAGCTTTGACGCAGTTGAGAAGTTCGCACAATCGCAGTACGAAAATCCTGACTTTTTTACCGCAAGGAATAAAGTACAAGAGTGGAAAGAGCAAGAGAAGTAATGCTTTTGCA